>MVCT01000016.1 GCA_002049945.1 Candidatus Cloacimonas sp. 4484_140 | reverse complement strand
AAGGTTCCTGTTAGTGATCCTATTGCATATATAGTGTCTATTATGGTATCTGCTGTTAATTGTATTGTACCCACGAGTAATAGTATGGCTATTACACTTGCAATTTTCCTTATGCTCATACGCACCTCCATGGTGTATGGCACTTTTATAAAAATAATTTAAAAAAAGTCAAATAAAATTTACATTATCTAAAAGAGCTAAGCAAATTAAACGGTTTCTTATATTCCCTCCACGCGGAGAAGACTGAAGCGAAACGGAGACTGGCGTTCTATTAAAAAAACCTCCCCACAAGAGCAGAGAGGTTTAGTATTTTATTTGTTTCGGTTTTATTCTATGAAATTAACAGAGTCATCGACCTGAAAGCAGAACTCAGTGAGAATGTTGATCGCACTTTCCACATCTTTGAGAGATACAACTTCTGTATAAGTATGCATGTAGCGGCAGGGTATAGAGACCAGTCCTGTTGCCACGCCTGCACGAGTGATCTGGATGACATTCGCATCGGTTCCAGTAGGGCGCGCAGCAGCTTCTACTTGATAGCTGACCTTATGTTTTTTCGCATTATCCATAAGCATATCAAAAACTTTATGATTGATATTCGGTCCGCGAACAATAGACGCTCCGTCGCCAAGCCCGATATCACCGACTTTTTTCTTATCAACATCGGGTGTATCAGTGGCATGGGTTACATCAATTGCAATACCGATGTCAGGATCGATACCGAATGCAGAAGTTCGTGCACCGCGCAATCCAACCTCTTCCTGAACTGTTGCAACGCTATAAAGCGAGCCCTTGAATTCTTTTCTTCGTTTGAAAACATTCTTCATGACTTCTGCCACGACGAATGCGCCGATCTTATCATCAAATGCGCGTGAAACATAAAGATCTTTGCGCAGTTTTTCAAAATTTGTATCATAAGTGATCGGATCGCCGATCTCAACGAGTTTTTGAGCTTCCTTTTTATCTTTCGCACCAATATCAATATAGAGTTGATGAGGTTTTAGCACTTTTTCTCTATCTTCTTTATCAAAAAGATGAATAGCTTTTTTGCCGGTTACACCAAGTATGTCGCCATTCTTTGTATGGATGCGTACTTTTCGCCCGGGTATTATACTAATATCAAATCCGCCTAATCTGTTGAAGTATATATACCCTTTCTCGTGAATATAGCCAACCTGGAAACCGAGCTCGTCCATATGTCCTGCAAGCATAATGCGGGGATGTTTATCAGGATTGACCATTGAAATTGCATTACCATGAACATCACTTTTTATTTCATCAGAGAATTTTTTCATCTCTGCAAGCCATGCCTGTCGAACTTTCTGTTCATAACCTGAGGGTGAGGGGAGGTTCATTAATTTTTCAAGAAATATTAAAGATTCTTTATCCATTATTTTTTCTCCTTCTGTAGTTTCTTCTCTTTCCCATAGACAATTGCAAGTATAATGTATGAGATACCGAAAATTATTAATAATATTCCGGACATGATGAATGGGGGAACAGGATGAATGTCTGTTGTTTTGCTTAGCGCGAAGATCTGCCATCCCGGGATTGCAATATCATCCTTTACAAGAAGATAGGATTCATCATTATATTTTACACGTGATCTTGTTAGATACAAACCGAGTGGTTCGAGTGGTTTATCTGCGAACTGGCGAGTAGCTCTGATGTCATCCCGCTCTTTGACAGTAAGCGGTATGGTGCTCTTAAATAGCCATGATTTTTCTGTTGAAGAGAAAATAATTCCCTGCGGTGAGATCAGTCCTGAAATAGTGCTTTCACCATAGTTGTTCAGAATCTCATCAAATCTATCCAAACCTAATTTTATGACCGCTACACCAAATGCTTGGGAGTTATTTTTTAAATATATGGGTGTGCTGAAATATAATCCCCGTTTATGTGTAGTAATACCTAGTGCAGGATAAACAAATCCCTGACCCTTCATAGCTTGTTGGAAATAGGGACGGAATTTGTAGTTTTTACCAGTCAGGGTTTGATTATCATCGTACGGTGTGCACACAAGTACAGTCCCATCTGTATCCATGATATACACGATCGATGCATCGAGCATGTATTTTATCGTATTTAGTACGATCAGGATATCATGATCATCTACGAGTGTAGGCGAGACCTGCCATTCTTGGATCAAGGGGTGTTCAGCAATGAAATATGATGCATCTTTCACTTCCTGAATGGTCTGCCCAAGAACTTCTTTAGCAATAGCAGTGTCAGTTTCCAACGCACGTTTTTCAAGTCCGCTATTATATGAAAGAATACCGAAGACAACAAGACAGATAAAAAGAACACCGATGATCACAAGAAACGTTGCTTTCCAGTTCTTATTTTGTTCTTGCTGATAATCCATCATATTAGGCATGAAACCTCCATAAAGTATTTTATTTTTGAAAAATTATGGTAAACTTTGTGCCTGTGGTTCTATCAACGTCAACATTTCCTTGCAATTGTCTTACTAATCCTGTGACCAATTGCAATCCAAGTGACTTCGTATTCCTGAAATCAAGATCATCCGGCAGTCCGATTCCGTTGTCAGAGATAACCAATATATAGGTTTCGGTGTCATCCAGCTTCATGGTAATCTTTATCTTACCCTCTTGATTATTCGGAAATGCATGCTTGAAGGCATTTGTAATAAGTTCATTGATAATGAGTCCGCAAGGAACTGCCTTATTGATATCTATCACGATATTTTCAACATCAATATCAGTTTCAATATTAGTTAGTTTGGGCTGATGAATACTGCTAACAAGATCATGTACATATTCAGAAAAATCTATGCTTGAAAAATCACTTGATTGATAAAGTTTTTCGTGGACCAATGCCATTGAACGAATTCTGTCCTGGCTATCATTGAAAATTTGCAGTGATTCTTCATCTTTTATATGTTGAGCTTGCAAGCTCAGCAAACTGGATATGATCTGCATGTTATTTTTCACGCGGTGGTGAATTTCTTTGAGCATCACGTTCTTTTCTTTTAAAGAAAGTTTCAACTGTTCCTCGATTTTCGTACGTTCTTCGATCTCCTCTAACAGATTTGTGGTCATTCTTTTCTTTGTGATATAAGCATAATACGTCAGTAGAATGATTAAAACAAGAAATATGAAAATCGCAATGAAAAAATATCTCAAATTTTTTTGCCTGTTAAGTTGAAGCTTTTTTATTTCATTCTCTTTTTGAAGGAGACTGATCTCACGTTCTTTGCTTTCAAGATCATATTGCAACTGGAGTTCGGAGATTTGCTTTTGAGTATTTATTGAAAAAAGACTATCCTCAATATCTTCACAAAGTACGTAATATTCAAGACTTCGCTGAAAATCCTTTTGTTCCCGATAGTATTGAGAAAGACCATCGTAGCTTTCTTTGATAAGTTCTTGAGCACTTATCTCTTGGGCGATTTTCAATGCTTTCGTGAAATGTATAAAAGCATCATCTGTTTTTTTCATCTTTAGTAAGAGGAAGCCCTTATTGTTGATTGTATTTGCAATAGAATACCTATCCTTGATATCTTCAGAAAGCGCAAGTGATCTATTATAATAATCAAGGGATTTATCCAGTTCATCGATTTCGTCATAAACTACTGCGATATTATTATAGGATGCGGAAATTCCCATCTTATCATTTTGATCAATATCTGTCTGCATGGACTGGAAATAATATTCCAGTGCTTTATCATAATCACCAAGATCATGGTAAATTATTCCAATATTATGGATCGCAATTGCCACGCCGGAAGAATCTCCGAGGTCAAGATACATGTCTCTTGCCTTTTGCAGATATTCAAGCGCTCTGTCATAGTTGCTTATTGCTTGATACACGTTGCCGATATTGTTAAGTAAGGAAGCCATACCGTCCTTGTCATCAATCTGCTCGTACTGATAGAGACTCTTCAAATAATATTCCAATGCTTCTTTGTATTTACTAAGAGCTTCATAGACAAACCCGATGTTGTTTAACAGAAGCGCTGTTCCTGCAACATCATTTATCTCTTTGTATTTATCATAGGATTGTTTATAATAACCCATTGCCTGTGGGTAATCGCTGATCGTCTCATATACAATGCCGATGAAGTTCAATATTTTCGCAATACCTGCCGGATTATTTGCGATTAAATATGCATCACGAGCTTGTTTGAAATACTCTATTGAGGTTTGATATTCTAGTTGTTTCTCGTAATGATTTCCCATATTTTCAAGGGCTTCTGCTTCGCCAAATTTATACTTTTCAAGAATCGCAAGATCAAGTGCATGCTGTGCATATTGAAGAGATTTTGTCGGATTTTCGTACAATAATTTAATTGAGAGATTATTCAATGCATCGACTTTTTCAATACCAGTTACAGAATTGAGCTTTAACTCCAAATCAGATACAGATTCTTGGGCAAGCACAACAAGGGGTAAGAAAAAAATGAGTATGATAATTTTTTTCATCTTGTTCTCTTTGGATCACATAATGTTTTTGTTGTTTATGAAAAACCGACAAAAAAATGTCAAAATATACGACTTTCCTGATAGATTTTTTAATAATTTTTTCATTTTAAAATGTTGAATATCATCGAATAATAAGTAGGATTTTTCTTGGATATTATATCCATTTTTTTGATAGAAAGGTACTGCATTTTCACGAGCATTGAGCATAATATAATGTGCTCCTTGATCTTTTGCATATTTTTCGAGTGCATTAATCACAAGTGTACCTACACCTTTGCCTTGATATTCTTCATCAACAGCCATATATCGTATTTGTGCTTCATGAGTATTGTTAAAATGAAGCCGCCCAATACCGATCGGAATGCGGTCATTCTCGCAGACCATCACGTGATAACCGGTGTTATCGAGATTATCACGTTCGGAACCAAGAGGTTGGTTCCAGGGCTTTCTAAGAATTTTCCAGCGAAGTTCATAATATAGTAGGAAGTCTTCCTCGGAGGAAGGAGTAATTATTTTCATTATGTTTCCGTTTTTGGTTGATACAATCAAAATCAAGAAGATAATGCAAGAAATTTAATATTCTTACATTTTATACAATTAGTTTGACAAAGAAATGAGAATTATTGTCATGCAAAAAAATACAAAAAAGGAATCATCATGAAAAAAATTAGTTTGATATTTGTCATCGCATTTCTTTTATTTGCCTGCTCTTCTGTGCAAAATGTACAGAAACCCGAAGAGCCGGTACAACCTGAGGAAGTAATCGTGCAATACATTACTCTTAAGGGAGAAATTTCCGAACCAAAGGCAGAAATTTCCGGTCTTGCATGGTATGGAGACTATCTCATTTTGCTTCCGCAATATCCGCATCTTTTTCCTTCAGATTATGATGGCTCATTTTTTGCAATTCCCAAATCGAAGATTGCAGAATATCTTAATGAAGTGCCAAATGCTCCAATAAAACCTATTCCGATCAGTTTGAATGCACCTGGCTTAAAAGATATTATTGAAGGATATGAAGGTTTTGAGTCAATCGCTTTTTATGGAAATACTGTATTCTTTACTGTTGAATCTAGTCCTGCAGAAATGATGGGATACCTTTTCAAGGGAACCATCTCAGATGATATGAAAACTATTACTGTAGAAGTGGATACAAGAGTAGAATTACCTCCCAGAGCTCCGATATCTAATGCAACAGACGAGACAATACTTGTCACTAACGATCGAGTGATTACTATTTATGAAATTAATAGTGAACAGCTTGAGACAGAGCCCTATGCATATGTATTTGACCACTCATTGAACTTAGTTGATTCCCTCTCATTACCTTATATTGAATACAGATTAACCGACGCAACCGAGCTTGATGAAAACAGCAATTTCTGGATGATCAATTATTTTTGGCCCGGCGATCAAAAGGATCAAAAATTTTCTCTTGACCCGATCGCACGGAAATATGGCGAAGGTGAGACACATTCTCATTATAATACAGTAGAAAGATTGTTGGAATTCCATTATTCTCCTGAAGGTATTACATTGAATAAGAAAGCACCAATCCAGCTCAAATTGATCGATGATAAGAATTCGAGAAACTGGGAAGGGATTGTAAGATATGGAGATAGGGGATTCTTAATTGTTTCAGATAAATACCCGCAGACTTACCTTGGGTTTGTGAGAAAATAGAAGGTTGTTAATGAAAAAAATATTATTAATTGTTTGCTTTCTGATATTCTTTCAGACTGTTCATGCTTTTACCCCGGTAACAGTTGAGGAATATTATGAATCTATTATTGGACTGGAAGGTGATCCTCTCAGGGCTGCCTTGCACAACCTCATCAAAGGTCACGTTATGTATCCCTATTTCAGTGATTCTGGCATAGCGACAAGGGATATTATAATCGAAGCTGATATTGATTTGATGAATCATGAAAACATTATTTTATTCTATTCTGGCAGAATACAGGATAAAGATTTTCAAGATCATGGCGACAACTTTGATTATACGAATGAATACGACATTCCTCACGAAGATGCGTGGAACAGAGAGCATGTATGGGCAAAATCTCATGGCTTTCCTGATATGGCAGATACAGCATATACCGATGTTCATCACCTTAGACCTGCTGATCGTACTGTGAATGGCGCTCGTGGCAATCGTGATTTTGATTGGGGAGGATTTGAATTGGAAGAAGTAGAGGGATGTTACTATGATTATGATTCCTGGGAACCGCCGGATAGGGTAAAGGGCGACGTTGCAAGAATGATGTTTTATATGGCAGTTCGCTATGAAGGCGACGGGAATACCTATGATCTTGAACTCTTGGATAAAACCGGAACCTATGGTCCAAAATTTGGCAAACTCTCAACACTGCTTCAATGGCATATATTAGATCCGGTCGATAAGAGGGAGCGGCATCGTAATGAGGTAATTTACTCGTACCAGCACAATAGAAATCCTTTTATTGATCATCCCGAATTTGTCTCACTTATTTGGGGTGAACCGGAGTCGCATCCTGTTGTAAATTATTCAGAACCAACAATTCGCTTTGGTAATCAAAGAATAGGGCAAGGTTCCGAACCTCTAATCTTTGTAGTAAGCGGGTATGATCTTATTGAAGATGTAACAATTTCAACTTCTTCACCATTCTTTATTTCATACAAAAATGATGAGTCCCCGATATATAATTTGCAATTTCAGCCAAGAGATGGATTTGTTAACGAGAAAATATCGATATATTTCAAGCCAGATAAAAAAATCGTTTATGAAGATACACTCTTTATCTCATCAGAAGGAGCTGAAACAAAATATGTGATACTCAAAGGTCACGGGATTGATCCTCTTGCCCAAACACTTCTTTCCAGTTCCTTTGAAGATGGCTGGGATGGCTGGAGTTCATATAGCGAAGCCGGTAACAAGAACTGGTATCATTCATCATACGGAGACAGGCACTTCATGAAAATGAGTGGTTATAAAGGTGATGAGCCCTGCGAGGACTGGCTTATCTCTCCGGATTTGGATTTATATAATTATCGAGATATAATACTAAGTTTTGAAACTGCAAAAAATTATGAAGACCTTTATCCGGGGCTTGAGGTGCTCATCTCTACACAATATTTAGATGGGATAAATCCTGAAAAAGCGGATTGGGTTGTTCTTAAATGTGCACTTTCCAATGGGCATTATGTATGGAAGTATTCAGGTTATTTGGATATCTCTAATTTTACGGATAACAATGTTAATATTGCGTTTAAATATACAAATTCCAGTCCAAATAAAGCCACCTCCTGGGAAGTTGATGATGTCGAGGTAATTGGAGTTTTGAAGGAATAGAGATTAAATTTACTTAAGACAAGCTCTCCGACCAGTCTACTCTACGCTTCGCCCTGGCAGGCAGTCTCAAGAAAATGTATTAAGTACTTGTCATAAGTCGAAGAGCTTGTGACAAGTGCGAAATATGAATGTTGACAAAAAAACATGTTTTTTTTCATAATAGAAAATAAATTTAAGGAGCACTTATGCCACGCATAATTCACTTCGAAATAAATGCCGAAGAGCCGGAAAAAATTATTGAGTTCTATAAAAATACTTTTGGCTGGAAATTCGACAAATGGAACGGACCTTCCGATTATTGGCTGGTCTCAACGGGCGATGGTGAAGGTATTGATGGCGGAATTGGCAGAGCTGAGGGTGAAGAACGCATCATCAATACAATTGGAGTTGATGATCTTGATGGTTACATCCAGAAAGTTGAAGAATTCGGCGGGACGATAGTCCGCCAGAAAGCTGCTATTCCAGGTGTGGGCTGGCTTGCATACTTTATCGATCCGGAAGGCAACATTCACGGCTTGATGCAGTCCGATCCTAAAGCAAAGTAAGTAACTCGAGTACATATTGTCATACTTGAACTTGCCCAACTTAATTGAGTATAAGGTACAAAAAAATCCATGACTAAAAAATTGATAAAAGAGCTGGCGAAAGATCCGAACCACATCGAAGGTATTTATAATTATTGTGATCGCTGGTGTGAAAGATGCGCATTTACTTCCCGCTGTTTGAATTATAAAATCTATGAAGAAAGATTCGGAGACCTGAAAGACAAAGATATCCAAAATAAAGAATTCTGGCAGAGATTTAATGAGATGATGAGGGAAACTATGGAAATGATAAAAGAATCGATGCAGGAAAGAGGTTTTGATATTGAGGATCTTACTGGTGATGATGATTCTGATATTAATACAGATGATCAGTTTTTAATTATATTGTCAGGCGATTATGCAATGAAAGTAACAAAATGGTTTGATGAACCGTACTATATCGATGAAGAAACAGCGAATGATTTGGAGAAAAATCATCAACAAATTGAAGAAATAATAGAAATTATCCATTGGTACCAATATCAGATAGAAGTAAAATTAACACGGGCTTTTTATAGTAAGGATATGGATGATGAAATTTCTGTAAAAGACATGAATGGTTCGGCAAAAGTTGCTTTGATCGGAATAGATCGTTCGATAGGTGCTTGGGGACAACTGCTGCAATTTTTTCCTGAAAGAGAAAAATCAATTCTCGAATTGCTCAATTTATTAGAACGAATATTAACTATTACAGAAAACACCTTTCCTGCTGCGCGCTCGTTTATTCGTCCCGGATTTGATGAGATAAAAATTTCCTGAGTTTTAATAATTCGTAAGATTAAAATTCTTATACTATCATAAAATTTGCGTTTGACATTATTCGTATTTTATAACAAGGGTAAAGAATGAATTATAGTCCACAAAAATACATTTTTCTTGACATGATATTCTTATTTAGGAATTGAAGTACCTAAATAAATAATAGGAAATAATATGTCGAACCTGATCAATATCTCAGAAGCTGCTTCACTTGCTTTGCATAGCATGGCATTGATTGCTAGAAATCAGCCCCAGCGTATGAATGTTAAAGTTTTAGCTAGGGATTTGGATGTCTCTCAGACGCACCTGGCAAAGGTTTTTCAAAAACTCAGTAAAAATGGTTTAGTTAAATCTGTCCGGGGACCCGCAGGTGGTTTTGAATTGGACAAACCGGCTGAAGATATATCGTTCTTGGAGATATATGAGATCATTGAAGGTAAGGTAAATCTGACAGATTGCCCGTTAGGCAAAACTCATTGTGTTTTTGAAACTTGTATTTTCGGTGACGAGCTGAACCGAATTTCTGCGGATATTTATGCAACATTAAAAGAAATGAATTTATCAAAATTTTAATTTTAACTGCGATAGAATAGGACTTTAATGAAGATTAGAAATTACATCAAAATAAAAAGTGAAGCAAACCCACACGCAATTCAATCAACAAAACTATATGACAAAGATCACGCTCAAATCATTCACCTTTTACTAAAAGCAGGGGAAGGTTTGAAACCCCACATTACCCCGGTCGATGTAGCTTTTTACGTGTTAGAAGGAAAGCCATCGATCCTCGTTGGAGAAGAAAAGGTACAGGTGGCAAAAGACGATATTATTGAAAGTCCCAAAAATATTGTTCATAGTATCTATAATG
>MVCT01000015.1 GCA_002049945.1 Candidatus Cloacimonas sp. 4484_140 | reverse complement strand
GCCATCTATTCCAAGATGAGTGGCACTTAATGGGCATTCATTTACCGACCCGCTTGGCCACCATGTTTGTCCCCAGCTATTGTTGTCCAAAGGCATAAATCCATTGTTTGTGGGACCGGTATAGGCATTTGCATATCCTGTTCTGTCATAATACCCTGCGATCATAGCTGCTGATGTTGGAAAACATCCATAGCACCAATCAAACGCAGGGACATCTTCCAGAACAACTACATTCCTGTTTGTTTCTGGATCTGGAAATTCTGCGATGGGTAAAAGATGTTCAGGTGGTGGGCTTCCCGGAATAATGATCCGGTCAACCAGGTCTCCGTTTTTATCAATGAATGTTCTTTTGAAAGATTGTTCTTCAGCATTGAGATGTGATAATGAAAATAGAATGATTATCAGAAAACAAAAAAAAGTAATTTTCTTTATAATTTTCATGTGTTCTCCTTACTTAATGGACATGAAATAATAAGACATATAATAAAAACTAGCTTAATAAAAAAGGAGTATAAAAACAACAAAGGAAAAATGACGAAGACGAATTATTCTGTCAACGAAAATAGCTTATCTAAAATTTTTTAATTTTCAAAATCCATCAACACATTTTGTCGCAAATAATAGTAAAATTGCGAAGGGTCTTTGCAATAGCTGTTTTGAGAAGTTTATCTTTATTTCCGATTGCATGCTCATAACTTTCATCAAAAGGGATCATACCAATGTACTTATCCTTAAATATCTGTTTGGCATGTGACACCGTAGGAAAGGTCATATTTTCCAAAATGCCGAGTATTGGGATGTTCAATTCTTGCAGCAGATCAACAGATTTCTTCACAACTCCGGTAGTGATCTTAGAGGGTGTTGTAACAATGCAGAATTCAATATTCTTGATAAGACGTATAATATCGAGAGTTGTGTCATTGATTCCGGGTGGCATGTCGATGATGAGGTAGTCAAGCTCATCCCATCTTGTGATCGCAAGAATCTCCAAGATCGCGTTTGTGATGTCCAGACCGCGCATCGGAGCGGCGTGATCTTGTGTGAAATTTGCAATTGTGATGTAGGATATTCCATGATATTTTGGAGGAATAATACCTTCATCTTCATCAGGAAAATGAAATTCATCGATACCGAGGATAGTATGAGTCGAAGCACCGGTGAAATCTAGATCAAGCAATCCTACTTTTCTGTTTGAATCTGCAAGAACAAGTGCAAGCAATGATGCAATTGTACTTTTACCTATTCCGCCTTTTCCGCCGGCAACAGCGATTACCTTACCAATTTTTTCAAGCCGTTTTTCTACAACATTTATTCGAGGATCCATTTTTTCTCCAGCTTATAAATTTTAAACCACGAAAACCCGGAAATATATTTAAGAATATCGAACACCGATTGAAGATTTTAGATGTATTGCACTTCTGGAATCATAAATCGTTAATCCTGTGAAATAGCAAAGCTAAATCTTCGATTTATTTAACAGGATTAATCATTATTCTACATTCATTTTCAATCTTTTCCTGATTTTTGTGGTTCATATTATTTATCTCCTTCAATTGAATCCACCCAGATACCGCGTCCTTTCACGATTTCAAAATCAGGGCTTTTGCAGTTTGGACATTTTAGGAACACATGTGCGGTTTCGGGAATAAAATGTATCGATTCTGTTTCGTCCTCATCAAGCTCTTTTTTTACTTCACGGAAAAGCCATTCATGCGAACAGTTTCTGCATTTGAATCCGGCAGGTTCAATTTCCAGTTTGCATTCAACATCTTTAAGGAGTTCGGGTTGGTTTTTCAGAACATCTTGCAGCACTGTATCAAAAATTTCTTTTGAAATGGTTTGTAGCTCACCGATCTTCACAACGATCTCAGTGACCTTTTTTAGATTTTCTTCTTTTGCGACTTTTTTTGCAGTAGTTATTACCGCATCAGCCAGCGCCCATTCATGCATAAAAACTCCTTAAAAATATTTCTCTCTTCTCTCTTCTCTCCCCTGTCACGGCGTAGCGCAGCGAAGACGGATCGCTCCATGCTCCCCTGTCACGGCGTAATGAAATGAAGACGGGACGCTCCACGACTACAGGTCATAGTATCGTGCAATTTCCCAAGGATGGGGGATTTTGCGCATTTCGTCGAGGTCTTTTCTCTTTATGCGTATCCATTTCAGCAAAAGATCGGTCGGCAGAACATTCCCATAGGTAAGATAGTCATTGTCATGCTTTAAGCTGTGTAGGGCGAATTCAAGTGTGTCTGGAAATGAGGGAATTTTCATCAATTCTTCTGCCGAGAGTTTATATAGATTTGATTCAAGTGGTCCGAATCCTTTTTCAATTGGATCGATCTTTTTTCGCACACCATCAATACCAGCCATGATGAGTGCAGCAAAGGCAAGATATGGATTACATGTCGCATCGGTTGGGCGGAACTCGAACCGGCGTTTTTCAGGATCTTTTACATAAGCTGGAATTCTGATAGCTGCTGAGCGGTTGCCCTCTGCAAATACAGCTTTTGAAGGTGCTTCAAGCCCGGCGACCAACCTGCGGTAGGAATTTGAGGTTGGATTAGTAAGAGCAGATAAAGATGCAGAATGACTCAGGATTCCACCAATGAAATATAGCGCAGTTTTGCTCAATTTATATAAACCATTTGGATCATTAAAGATATTTTTACCATCTTTTTTCAGGAACATGTGGATATGCATGCCGTTGCCTGCTTCACCGGGTATGATCTTGGGCAGGAAAGAGATGATCTTACCGTGTTTTTTAGCAATTCTATGGCTGATATTTTTTGCAAGAACAGTCGCATCAGTAGATTTTTCTATAGGTCCGAATTTGAATTCGATCTCCGCCTGAGAAGTGCCGACTTCATGGTGATGATATTTCACTCCGATTCCAAGCTCCTGAAGTGCAAGAACGATCTCATTACGGATTTTGAAGAAATGATCGTTGGGTTCCGAACGATGATAACCACGGTTTGGTGCCAGACGATAAATTTCTTCGCCTGAAGGAGGGCTTGCCATCTCACTGCTTGCCAATCTGTAGGATACCTCACGTGTGCTCATAATGCTGAAAAGTTCATCAATAATATTGAATTCGAGTTCGATCAGTACCTGCATCTCGTCAGCGATGCCTTCTGCTGTAAGGGTTTTCAGGGCTTTCTGAATAATATGTCTCAGATCCTGTGAAAAACTCTCGCCCGTATGAGCATCAAAGACATCACAAAAGAAGTATAAAATTTTTGATTCCGGATCCACAGGATCAATAAATGCACTGCTCATATCTGGCTTGAAAATCATATCGGAGCTTTCAACATTGGCAAAACCAAAATTGGATGCATCAAAACCGATACCGTTCTGTAAAAGTTTTCCTGTGAAATTCTTTGCAGGAATAGTTACATTTCGAAGCCGTCCTTCAATGTCCGGCACATAAAAGGAAGCAAACTTTAATTCTTTATCTTTGATGAAGCGTTTTACCTCAACGCAATTTTTAAAAGAAAGCATAACGTCTCCGTACTTTTATATTGGGAAAGCAAAAATTTAGCTGTTGGAATATCTGTCAATTAAAAGACAGTCTTTTCCGATAAAATTCAGAAATGCGGATCAAGTGATCGTGAAATCTCTTATAAAGATTTATTTCGGAGCATCGTTTTCTAAGATGAATGGAAGTTGGATCTTAGAAGAATTATTCCTCAGTTGTCTTATGAACCTCGATGATGTTTAGTGCTCCAAAGACCACATCTGCGCGTACAGAAATATATTTCTGTCCTTTCACGTAACCCGGGGAAATATAGGAATTGTTACCAATTGCTGCCACATTCCCGTCCGGCAAATGAGCGCCGGAAAATACCGAAGATACTTTAATAATGAATGGTTTGGCAGGATCGATCAGCACATCACCTCTTCCGAACACGACGTTTACTTCAAAATTGAGGTGCTCATCCTCAAGCTCAATCTCAGAAAGGTCAATTGAACCTTTGCCAAAAATGATGTTGTATTCTTCATTCTTGTTCGTGCTCCGCATGTCGCTGGTAGAGAATACTACCGTATTTTTTGTTGCTTTGATGCCAAAGGATCCAAAGAGAATTTTCAGTCCGAGATAAATAAAGATCAGTGCAATGATGATTGAGAATACTGGAATTCTAATATGAAAAACTGCGTTGAGAATAATGCTCAAACCGAAGAGGATTATAACTGCTCCCCAGAAAAAGCTGCTAAATAAAAATGCCATTTTCACATGTCCTCCATGTTGTTTGGTTATTAAATTTACGGTTCTATAATTATTACAGGAACATACATCTCGTCCTCACTTAAGCCGCCATGATGACCTGTGTGCTGGTGAGGACTTTCACCTAATACTTTATCTTTTATGACATAATTTTCTTTTGGAATAAGAACATAATCACCAATTCTGTCCCGTAATTTTGGATCCGGTTCATCCAGCCCATAGAAATGGTTTTCAACAAGTTCCGAACTTTTATATATTGAGCATACATCGGAAAGATGCTCCTTCGCATATTCCTCAAAGACACCTGCCATGCCCTGTCTCACGTAGCAGTAAGCTGCACGCGGATCGCCGGATAGAGGCATTACGAGTGTATCTTTGAGTTTAGGATGATGTTCAATATCAATAAGCGTGTCTTTTTCACCATCAATAAGACCATGATCGGCTGTGATGATTACAATGCTATTTGTATTGCTGATCGAATATACAAAATTTTCCAGCGCTTTTGCAAGTTCCTGAGAATGGTTTTTACAATTCAATGAATGGATGCCATTCTTGTGTGCAATGGCATCAAAAGTTGGCCAGTAAGCATAGATAAATTTTTCTCCAGGAGTATCCTGCACAATGCCCATGAGATTCATAACAAAGTTCTCGATATTTTCCTTTTTATAGGCAACAGATGTGGACCCTTTGCTGTAAAATTTCGTATAGTCTGAATTTATAATATAATCATTTGAGAGCGTGTAGGATTTGCGAGTGATATTTTCAAAAATAGTGCTTTGTTTAAAAATATCTTTTGCATATACATCGCTTTTGCTGAAAACTTCTCCGCCGTATCTCGGCTTGAAAGGGAGGATCGCAGAAATGGTCCCAAGCTCCTTCAGATAGACAAACCAGCCGGTCACTGCGTGCTGTGCAGGTGACATGCCTGTCAAAAAGGAAGTGATCGCAGTTGCAGTTGTGGAAGGAAAAACGGAAGTGCAATTCCCAACAAGATGCTTACTGAAGAAGGAATTTCCTTGCTCCTTGAGGAAGGTATATCCCAGTCCGTCAAGGACGATGAACACCACATTTTTTTTACTCGAAATGAAATCACTCTCAATAAAAGGGAGTGGTTTATGATGAATTGAATTATTCCCCATTGCCTGCGTGATACTGCTGACAAGATTGATAATACTGCCATTTTCATAGTTTGGTTGGATCATTAAAACCTTTCTGCAAGAATTCCAATTAGGAAGAAATCTGCTTATAATTCATTGATATGGTGTGCCATTTTTTCGATTGCATCATGCATGATCTCGGATTTGCTCTGTGTAACTCCCTGCGCTTTTGTCGCTGCTTTTTCAAGGAAATTCATGTTTTCGAGGATCATCTCATATCCAAAAAATTCTTTTGCAAAAGCATGATCGAACAATTCCATTGGATAGGCATTGTATAGAGTTTCCTGCGCCTTTTCCTTCTGTCCTGCCATGATGAAAAGAGCGATATTTTTCTTGAGCAGTTCGTTTAGATTTTCTCTAATGAATTTCCGCATCAGCTTTTGAATTTTTCCAATATAAATGGAAGCCCCCAATATTACAGTATCATAATCCGAAATATCCAGGTTTTTAACATTTTTTAAATTTATAATATCGGTTTCTGCTTTGAGTATTTCTTTAAGCGATAGCGCCGCTTTTTCCGCGCTGCCATGTTTTGTTGTAAAAAGGATACAATTTTTCATGAATACCTCGCTTTATAATTTTCCGACTGAAGCAATATAAACAACCATTTCATCTTCACCGTCAACTTGCAGAAGTTCATTTGATTTTTCTTGAGCATAGGCAGCGATTCCACACACTCCCAAACTTAGAGCTTCAGCGGCAAGATATAGATTCTGGCACACATGCCCGGCATCGAGAAGGATGAGTTTGGCTGCCATAAATGTGTAGCGCCATTCGCAGCGATAGGGGATAGCTGTCCAGAAAAAGACAACTGAACTGTCACGAACAAATTCCTGTCCAAGACAAGCATCTACTGTTTTTTGAGGAAGATCATCAGCTGTATGCAAGAATTCGAGCTGATGTTCCAGAGCGCAGTAGCGATAAATGCCCTGCTTCAGTCCTTCGATATGCAGTACAGCGAGATAGGTTTCAAACGCATGACGGGCGCCGGCAGAGGGGACAGTTCGCAAGCTTATTTTGTTGCCACCTCTATCGAATACTTTTTTTACTCCCTGTGTACACCACAGCAAAAAGGAGAGGTGCTCTAAATCTATGGCTTCGGCAGTATATTTTCTTCGTGAACGCCTTTGGTTTATGATCTCAAAAAGGTCTTTACCCGGATTCACAAGGTCATCCGGAACGGGGAGATCAATGAGGTTGTCAGGATTAGTAATTGGTTTTTCCAAAGGAGGTTGTGGAAGTTTCTTTTGCTGATCTGTTTGAATGTTTTCCATTGAACCGAGATCACAATTGAGAAAGAAACGCCGTTCTTTATAGGTTTTCATGGTGTACTCCTATTGCTTTGCAAATTATGCTTTTTGGAGTGAGTTTCAATGTCAAGTTTTAAGGAAGATTGTTATTGCTTTGCGAAAGAAATATTTTAATAGCACGCAGATACACGCAGATTCAACAGATTTTCGCAGATTAAGAACTCAATCTGTTCTTTATTATATTTTCTGAATCAGTGTGTATCCGCTTCATCAGCGTTTTTCTGCGTTCTATTTTCTTTTTTAATTGTAGGATGATCCCTGAAATGACCGGATTGATTCGTACTATTATGTGTGATTGATGCCTTGAGATTATCAGAATATTTTATGCCCTCTTCAAATTTATTACAAAGGTTACACCCGGTTTATCATTATCTTCCACATAGATCGAGCCGCCGTATCTATTGATGTTCTGCCGCACGAGAAAGAGCCCCATGCCTGTATGTCCTGCTTCACCATAGGAAAACTGTTTCTCAAATATGCGTTCGTGAATGTCAGCAGGTATTTTAGTGCCATCATTATGAATTTTGATCTCGGTAAAATCAGAAAATTCCTCAAAAGAAATGATGATATTTCTTGCCTTGCCGTGTGATTGTGCGTTCTCAATAATATTATGCATAACCGATTCAAATGCTTCATCCGCCCGTATCTTACAGTTACCCCGAAGCCGAATTTTCATGCTTGAAAATTCAGGAGATATTTTATCAATAACCTGTTTCAGATCAATTGGTTTTAAAAAAGTATCATCGCCACTGCTGAATTCAAGCTCCCTCATAGAATTGATAAGTTCGAGCCCATTATCGCATTTTATGTCAGCTTCTTTGAGCATTTTTTCATCCTTCTCTTCATTATACAACTGGAGTGCGGTTTTGATTACAATGAAATTGTTAGCAAGGTCGTGGCGAAGCATGGTATTTATCAAGGCAAGCTGTTTGCGGATCTGCTCGGTATTTTCTTTTGATATAGCGAGATCCTTATTGGAGATTCTCAAATGATGATTAACTCTAACGCGCAGAATGAGAAAGATCATCACAACTGCAAGGATAAGGACAGAACCAAATAGCAGAAAAATCAATCGTGATTTTTGAAGCCCAGAAATTTCAAGATCTTTTTTCAGGAGTTCATTCTCTTTTTCTTTTTGTTCAGTTTCATATTTGGTCTGCATTTCTGCAATTTTTTCGCTGCTCTCTTCTGTGAAAATGCTGTCTTTAACTGAGGTATATAGCTTGTAGTATTCAAGGGCTTTTTTATAATCTTTTTTGGCAGAGAATAACTCCGAAAAAAAGAAATAACTATTGTTAATGTTGCTTTTTGCTTTGATTTCTTTGGCTAATTTCAGTCCATTTTCAAGATACAGAAATGCTTTATCATATTTCTGTTGTTTTACATAAAGGTTTCCTATATTATTTAATGTATTGGCAATTCCCCATTTATCATCAATTTCTTCTGTCATTTCCAATGCTTTTAGATAATATTTTAAAGATTCATCATATTTTTTTAAATTTTTGTAGATTATTCCAATATTACCAAGAGAATTTGCAATACCTTTTTTATCTCCAAGCTGTTCTTTGATTTTTAATGATCTTAGATAATAATCTAGAGCTTTTTCTTGATCATTTAATGATTTATAAACAATTCCAATATTATTTAATAAATGGGCTATGTGTCTCTTATTTTCTAATTCTTCAAATATTTTTAGTGATTTTTGATAATACTCTAAAGTTTTGTCATAATTGCCTAAATTCCAATAAACAAGCCCAATATTGTTTAAAGAGGAAGCTATTCCTTTAGTATATCCAATTTTCTCATTTATTTTCAACGACATTATGTAGTATTTCAGTGCATTATTGAAATCGGCTAACTCGTCATAAACAATTCCAATTCTGTTCAATATAGAAGCAATTTCTCGTTCATCTCCAATTTTTTTTAGATTTTCTATTGATTTTTGATAATATTCCAGAGCTTTATCATAATAACTTAAGTTATGATATCCTGCACCTAATGATTTTAAAGCTTGTGTTTCACCTTTTATATAATCTATTTTCTGAGATAGATTAAGAGCTTGAATACCGTATTCTATTGTTTTTTGTGGTGATTCATTAAAATAAGCTTTTGCTAATTCATTCAGAACTTCTGCTTTTTCCTCACCTTTAACTATATTTAATTGGTTTTTCAGACTATCAATTATTGCTGTATTCGAGAAAAGCATACATGGAATTAACATAAGAAATATCAGCAAAATTTTATTCTTCATTAATTTGTAGCTCTGAGTTTTATATACATGAATATGAAATAAAGAGGTATCAATTTTTCAATAGAGTTCATAATAATATAGAACGAGGATATTTCACACTCTACATTGGAGTAATATATGTCGATAATAATGATTAGAAATCATCGAGGAATGGATTATCAAAGGTGTCTCGTTTAGGAACTTTTTTCTCTTCCGTTTCTTCTTTCACTTCTTCTGGTTTCTTTTCTATTTCCTGTTCAGGATTAGGTTCCTCAGTCAGCTCTTCTACAGGGACTTCTTTGATCTCTTCTTTCTCTTCCTCTTTTTTAGTTGGTGGAGTTTCTTCTTCTTCGGTTTCGGTTTTTGGCTCCTCTTTTTTGGGAATCGGTTTTTTTGCTTTCTTTTTTGGCACCTTTTTTTGTTCAGGAGCTATTTCGGGAGCTTCAACTTCTTCTGTTTTCGGTTCAGTATCAGTGATCTTATTTTCAAGGTCTTTAATGTTCTCTGTAAGAGAATGTATAGATTCTTCCACAGAGGTTTCCGGCACAAGTGTGTTGAGTATATTTTTATCGATCACAAATTCTTTCTTGATGATCCTTCTGCTTTTTTCGCTGGGTTTGTATTTCATTCTCACAGTGTGTTCGGAGATAGCATAACTGCCGGTTGATTCGTCAATTATGCCGCATACAGCGCCGCTTTTCTGTTCTGGTGCAAGGTAGCTGATCTCAGCAAGAGGAAGCAGATTATTTGAGATACGAGCATCGACTTCTTCATCAAATTCAAACTCAACAGCAATATTAAAAGCCGGCTGATTGCCAATATTTGTTATGATCGCATAGAGCCGGTCATCTTTCAACTGGAGGTAATATACCACATCTGCTGAGGGCTCCATGTAGCGGGTCTGTTTGGTGAACTGTCGCTGGAATTTCTTCTCTATTTTTGAGGATTCGGAAAATATCTCCCTGACTTCTTTCATTATACCAAAAATCAGGCAAATGACAACTATCAATAAAAGTGGTGTTATGAGTCCGCTAAAGTACATGCCAAAGGCACCCCAGTCTGCTTTATCATC
>MVCT01000014.1 GCA_002049945.1 Candidatus Cloacimonas sp. 4484_140 | reverse complement strand
AAAATTTTCGATACAACAACAGTTACCTTTTCATCGAGAAGTAATGTGCTGATTCCCTTTGCTTTTTTAGGATCTGCATGAACATTTTCCTCTTCGTCAACTGTATTGGAAATTCTTTTGATGAATTTCGCATTATTCCCGTTAATTTCATAAATATCATAAAAACGTGCGTCACCAAAATGTTTTCCTATAAATGTTTTACCGTCATCAGTGGCAAATGCAATTTTTATTTTTTCCATTTTTTATCCCATTTATTTATAACGCTTTATATATTACACTAAAAGCAAGAACTAGAATAAGTATTGTAAGTCCAATTTCTAGCCAAAGTGGCTTTGTCTTTAATGAAACTTTACTCCCAATTCTTGTACCGATCATTGATCCTATCAGTACAAATAACGCAGGAATCCAGACTATATTACCACGATGCCAATATATTGGTATAGCACCAAAGGCAGTAAAAATAGATACGGTTAATGAAGTGGCGATTGCTTGGTGGGTATCAAGGCCAAAACTTTTAAAAAGGGCTGGAAAGACTTGACCACCGCTGCCCCCTCTTAGGCCGGTTATTAAACTTACACAAAACGAACTGCCAAAAATATTTCTCTTAGAGGGTTTGACCTTTTGGGCAAGGTTTGGCACAATCTTGCTTAAATGAATACCAAATGCTACTATAAAACAAAGTATAACAAAGGTAATCGCTAGTATTAGCGTAGGGATAACTCCAACAGAAATTGCTCCGATAATTTCACCTAAGACACCACCAACAATTGCATAAATCACTATCTCTTTAGCGATATTTTTTCTATGACTGATAGCACCTATTAATGAAGAAAAAGGGATAACTAAAAAATTAATCCCAAAAGCACTTAACAAAGGCATACCAGCAAGATTAAGTAGGGGTATCCTTACAGTTCCTCCACCAATACCAAACATTCCACTCATAAATCCAGCAAAAGCACCGATAGTAAAATAAATTATGACTAATGTTATTTGCGGCATGTTATTTCATCTATATTGATCAATTTATTTGCTCGCAAGTTCAAAAATATCATAAAAACGTGCGTCACCAAAATGTTTTCCTATAAATGTTTTACCGTCATCAGTGGCAAATGCGACCCTAAGTTTCATGAAAACTATAATTCGCCTTTTTTGTAGGCGTCATAAGCTTGTTTTGCAGTCATGGTTACTGCTCCGGTAAAGACTTTAATATTTCCTTGTTTAAGAGCCATTGCCGCATTTCCACCGGGTCCATTGCCAGTGATCAGCACATCGGGTTTTTGCTCAAAAAGTTTCTGTGCAGTACGCGGACCGGCGCCGTGTGCAACTTCATTGACATCAGTGTTATCAATTGAGGTCAGTTCGTCGTTTTCTTCATCATAAATTAGGAAATAATCCGTTCTTCCAAATCGGGGATCCATAGGGGAGTCCCATTCAGTTCCTTTAGTTGTAAATGCTATTTTCATTTTACTCCTTATTTTTTAGCTCACGGATTTACACAGATGTTTTTATTAATTATTTTTATTGTCCGTTTCATCTGTACTAATCTGTGAGTCTTTATACTTTTTATATTCATTATCGAAAATCTTTCTTATAAACTCGGGCTTTTCCCCAAAATTTAATAACAACCCAACTTCGATATTTGTTGCAGTGAGATACGCAAGAAGTTGTGCTTCTTTCTGTTTCTTTATTGTTTTGATCGCTTTTAATTCAAGAATGATTTTATCTTCAACAAGAATATCTGCGTAGTATTCGCCGACAATTTCATTGCCATACATTACATTAATTGGAAATTGATTCTTACAGTCCAATCCCATCTTGTTTAATTCAATCATCAATGCATTCTCATATACTTTCTCAAGAAAACCATATCCGAGAGTATTATAGACTGTATAAAATGCCTGAATGATCTTTTCGCTTACTTCTTTGTATTTCATGAATTAATTTCTTTTATCTGTTTCATCAGTGTTGACCCGTGAGCTTGATTGTCTTTTTCCAACTATCCTCTAATATTTTTTTTAAAGTATTATCTTCGAATTCTATGATAGTTTTTCCATCCGTCATTGCTGCAGTGAAGGTTTCATCATAGGGAATATTCACAATATGGTCGATGGAATTGTTATTACAAAATTCTATTATTTTTTCTGAAATATTTTCATTCACATCATATTTGTTGATAATGCATCCTGCAGGCAGTTTGAAATTTTGAATAAGTTCAAACACTCTCTTCATGTCATGAAATCCCGATAGAGTTGGCTCAGTGACAAGGATCACGTAGTCGGCTCCAGAAAGGGAAGATACGACCGGACAACCAATTCCGGGAGAACCATCAACAAGAATGAAATCCTTTCTGGATTCCTGTGCAATATTTTTTGCTTCCTTTTTGACTTTCGCAACAAGTTTGCCTGAGTTGTCTGCTCCAATACCCAGTTTTGCGTGAACCATTTGTGCTTCGCTTTTTATTTTGGAAATGTACCATTTACCCACATTCTGTTCAACCATTTGTATCGTTTTTGCAGGACAAATCTCAGCGCAGTAACCGCATCCTTCACAATCAAGATTTATGATATTATAGGAGTCATCAATTTTTTGAACTGCATCAAATCTACAAACCTGCTTACATTTTCCGCATTTCGTGCATAACTCTTGATCGATCTCAGCCTTGAAGCCGGAATAGAAATCTTCTGATTTTGCAAAATCCGGTTTAAGAAGAAGGTGCATATCAGCAGCATCCACATCACAGTCTGCAATGACAGCATTCTTTCCTGCAATCATTGCAAACGCTGCAGTGATAGAGGTTTTACCTGTTCCGCCTTTTCCTGAAATGACTACTATTTCCTTCATAAGAGCACCTCCAAAGTTCGTAGTTTTTCAATTACACTTTCGATAGCATTCCTTATCTCAGGAAGGGCTTTAGAAAGGAGTTCACCTTTCGCATACGCTTCAGCAGCTTTCTTCATGTTTGGAATTGTACCGAGGAGAGGAATTTTTTCATCTTCACAGTATTGGATCGCATCATCATTTCCGATCCCATAGCGGTTTATGACCACACTGAAATTCTTCTTCATTTCTCTCATAACTTCTACTGCAAGCTTCAGATCATGCAGTCCAAAGGGAGTCGGCTCGGTGATCAAAATTATGTAGTCAGCATACTTAGTTGCTTCAATGACAGGGCATGATGTTCCGGGAGGTGCGTCAAAAATGCGAAGTATATCAGATGAAAAATTATGCTCAACAAAATCGATGGTTTCTTTGATCAGAGGTACTGCCTGCTCCTCGCCGACATTAAGTTTTCCCTCAACGAAGTGCAGGTTATTCTGTTCAAATTCTGTGATCTTTCCTACTTCATAGGATTTCATGGGAAGGGCATTTTGAGGACAGAGTTCCGAACATGCATAGCAGCTATGGCATAATTGATTGAAAACCAGCACCTCTTCCCACAATTTTATAACTGCATTGAACTTGCATACCCGCTGGCAGTTACCGCAAAGTACGCACTTTTCCTTATCCCATTCAGGGATCATTTTAAAAACTTTTTTCTGTTGTACTTCTTTTCCTTTGATGAAAAAAGCTGAGTTGGGTTCCTCAACATCGAGGTCTGCGAGAATAACAGTGTATTTCTGAGAAAGAAGGTACGCCAGATTTGTAGCAAGAGTTGTCTTGCCCGTTCCACCTTTGCCGCTTGCAATTGATATTTTCATAATATTAATAGAACGCAGATTACGCTGATTTAGCTGATAAGCGCAGATAAATTATAATATAAGAATTTGGTCTGATTAAGTTTTTCATCATATAGAATGTAATTTATGTCCCTTCTTATCTTTGATCTCAAAGCAGTTGCCGAAACTGTCTTGTATAAAAACGAGAGGTTCGAATTTTCTTTCGATCACGATACAGGGATATTTATGTGCTTTTGCTTTTTTGACAAGCGCCTTTCTGTCATCGACTTCAATACAAAGATGGGAATAATTGTTTCTCGCCGGAATATGAGTGACAAATATCTCTATCTCTGATTCCCCATTAGATAAAATTGTAACCGGTACTTCTTCATAAAAACCAAAAATCTGCTGGTTGAGCTCTTTCGAGAGTGTGAATTCCTTTTTGAGATTTAATCCCAGTACATCCTGATAAAAATTTTTGATCTCAGCAGGATCAGTAATTGTCAGTCCAACATGTTTTATCATTTTTTACCTCGATTATGAAAATATTTTTCCATTCGGTCAAAAGCGGTATTTATCATGTTTTCGTCAACGCAGAAGGACAGGCGCAAATGGCTTTCTCCAGTTGGTCCAAAAGCAATTCCAGGAGTAGTGGATACCTTTGCTTTATGTAGCAGGTTCATACAGAAACTCATTGAATGTTTGCCTTCTTCAGTAAGTATTTTTGGGAACATCAGGTATGAGCCGGTTGGTTTTACATAGGAAAAAATATCGTCTAATTGATCAAGACGATCACACATAAGATTACGTGCAGATTTATAGTGAGAGTGAAATTCCTTAACGCAATCCTGCGGACCTTTAAGCGCTTCAATGGCTGCATATTGTGAAATTACAGGCGCACAGATCGCAAAGGGAATATGTGCCTTTTTTATGTGGGGAATCAAATTTTCACTTGCATGTAAGTAGCCGATCCGCCAGCCCGTCATTGCATAGGTTTTTGTAAAAGTGTAGCAGGATATCACATTATTCTGCACTTCAGGTATTGATGAAATACTGAAATGTTCGTTGCCATCATATACAAAATATTCATATGCTTCATCGGTAATTATCACAAAATTGTTCTCGAGTGCAATGTCAGCAATTTGTCTCAGTGTTTCCTCTGGAAATATTGTTCCTGTTGGATTGTTTGGACTGCAAAACAACATTGCTTTTGTCTTCGGTGTAATTGCCTTTTTGATGTCATCAATATGAAGCGCAAAGCCATCTTCTTCATGAAGGGGCACAAAAACAGGTTTCGCAGATGCAAGCATCACCTGTCGTACATGAGTGGAATAGGTGGGGGATGGAACGATAACTTCATCACCCGGATCGACAGTTGCCATCACTGCTGATGCAATACCTTCGATTGCGCCGACAGTTACAATTATCTGATCTGTATTTGCAAAAATATTGTTATCCCGTGCAAGTTTTTTTACTATCTCTTTTCGCAATTCCAGCAATCCGTCACTGGGTGAATATCCTCCGACTAATCCTTTTTCTATTGACTCAATTGCAGCTTTATTAATATGTTCCGGAGTTCCGGAAGTTGGTTTTGCCCATGAAAGAAAAGCCACATCCTCGATCTGCTTTGATAACCGTGTCATCTCATGAATGGCAGATTTGCTGATGGAACTTACACGTTTTGATATAAGATTTTCTGTGTTCACACACACTCCTTTTCCATATAAATTTCTCTATTGATTATTGAATTTCGATAACTTTTCCAGCTCCGCCTTCAACATATTTTTCGGGATAGCGTTTCTTGATCTCCTTGATATGCTGGGTGCAGTGTGTGGGACATACAATAGTAAGAGGTTCAAGCAGTTTATATTTCTTGAAGCCATGAAATCCGCCAATGAGCGCATAGGGTTCACCGAATTGCTTTGCGGTTTCCAGTATCAGTTCAATACCAGGATGGGAACAGCCCACAATAACGGCCAACCCTTTATCCGTTCTCACGATCAATGACTGCTCAATATTTGCAAGTTCTCCAGTGGAATAGATGTTCTCATGCAATTCAAGGGGCTCATCTACCCGGATAAGTTCTTTCACATTGTGTATTCCTCGTACTGAAGGAGGTACATAAAGTGTTACATCATTGTTATGAGAAAGAAATGAGGACAATCCCCCGATGTGATCATAGTGATTATGAGAGATAAAAACTTCATCAATATCAGCAGGATCGATGTGCAGTTTTTTCATATTTGACATTAGAATATCGCCGTTATCACCGGTATCAAAAAGAATTTTTCTGTCATCGATCTCGATAAGTGCTGCAAATCCCCAGGATGTCTGAAGAGTAGTATCTATAGTTGTGTTATCGAATATTATAGTTATTTTCATAAGAATTATCAGTAAGGTTAGTCCCACTTTTTGGTTCCTGGACCCTTTCCTTCTCCGTGTTCGCACATACTGTCACCTGCAGTGAGTGTTCCTGCAAGATATTCATCTATAACGCAGTCAACTTCACCTTGTACGCCGATGATCCAGTCCATATCATAGGTTCTGAAGAGCTCCTGAGCTCTGTTTCCCATGCCACCGGCTATGATTGTTTTACATCCTAATTTGCTAAAAAATTTTGGAAGTACGCCTGGTGCATGCCCGGGATTCTGGACAATTTCTTTTTTTATAACGATCCCGTTTTCAATATCTACGAGTGTGAATTCCGGACATCGTCCGAAATGCTGAGCAACTTTTCCATTTTCTGTAGAAATTACTATTCGCATTACTTCTCCTAATGAATTTATTTTCTATTCTCTGGTCATTTTAGCGCCGCATTTGGGGCATGTTTTATTAAGACAGGGAACACCTTGCACATGTGCTTCTTTATACCCGCATGAAGGGCATACGCAATAACCGCCGGGACCCGGGAAGTTACCTCCCTGTCCGCGCCCCTGTCCCTGTCCTCTGCCCATACCTCTGCCTTGACCATTTCCTCTTGGCATATTATTCTCCTTCCTCAGTATCGATAACAGAATAGGAACCTTTAATTTCCTGAGATTTTTTTCTGTCATCTTTTATCTGTTTTGTTTTCAGTCGATTTACTATTGAATTCACTGTTTTTCGTGAAATGCTGTCTGGCTTACGAAGGTCATTTACGATCGCTCCGATCGCAGGTATGACAAGGGTTCGCCATACCGAGATGCTTCCATCTTTCTTTGTGAATGCACCAAAGCAGCTTCCGCGTCGTCGTCCTGTTCCCGGACCGCGTCCTTCCGGCCCTGTACCGTTTCTTCTTGGCATAAAAACTCCTACGTTAATACTTGCAAATTTACACAGAAATATCTACCACAGAGATCAGAGAAGACACTGAGGACAAAGAGAAAAATCAATACTAAATCTCAGTGCTCTCTGTGTGCTCTGTAGTAAGTGTTCTTAGTTATAACACTACTTTTTCTCGGCTTTGATCTCTTTGAGTCGAGCTTCAATGTGCTTCATGTCTTCCTTGAGCATATTCAGTTCGTTCTCGAGATAATCACTCTCATTTTCTGCATTAGCAGAGGTGGGATATGGAGCAGAAGCAACAGGATAGGCAGGTGCGAAACCTATGCCGAATCCTCTTCCGCGTCCAAAGCCGCGTCCATAACCAAAACCCTGTCCATAGCCGAATCCTCTTCCGTATCCGCGTCCGTAATAACCTCTTCCACCTGCTGCATTCATGTAGCCGGGTCTGTCGTATCCGGAGCAAAAGCCAGCTGCTCGTCCGGTCATTGGTCCCATTCCATTAGGACCAGTTCTGTCTCCGCGTGGCATTATATGCCTCCTTTCGATATGTTTTGTATAAAAATTTATTCATCTGCCATGACCCCATCTTCCACGACCACGACCACGTCCTCTCTGATAATTCTGATTAAGATTTTCAAGATCTTTTTCATTGCATTCAGGGCATTTTTCCGGAGCATGCTTTAAATAGTTGGAAAGCGAGCCGCAGCTTCTGCAACGTACCACGTGCTGTATGAATTGGAAATTACCGCCTTCAATAGAAATTTCCTTCCCTTCTATTATGCCTGATGCGATCTTTTTTCGTGCTTGATCAATAAGGCGAGTAAAGGTTGGGCGTGATATTCCCATTTTTTCTGCAGCGTCTTTGTGCTCGAAACCTTCATAATCAGCAAGACGGAGCGCCTCGTATTCGTCAACAGAAAGATCGACTACATCTAGCAAACGAGCGGGGATACCCACCGGCTTGAACCTGCTGCAAATTGGTGGCTTGCTTACGCGTCTGATCTTTCTTGGTCTTGGCATTTTATTTCCTTGTTATGAACTTATGTTCAAAACTTATGCCTACCAATCGGATTGTCAAATAAAGTATGAATATTTTTTTATGGGAGATGGAAATGCTCGGGAAGGAGTATACAACGAAGGTGATGATGCGCACTATCACCTTCAATAATTTTTGGAATCGACTCTAACTTACTTACACTCCACACTCAATAATTCTTTCCCATCATTATCTTTATAAATAAAAATCACCTTAACATGATTTTTCCTGAATATTGCAAAATCCTTTGCTGTCTTATAATGCTTGAGTAGTTGTGCTTTCATATTGTTCAGATTCTCTTCGTTGAGCGCATTCGGAGCGACTTTGAGCATAGTGTAGAAATACGTCATACTTTTATCCTGTCCTGCACTTACCCGATCAAGGCGGACATTTTCAGCAACGATCTTCGGACAATCCTTTGTCATTTCTTCACATAGTTCTACCAGCTCTTCCTGTGTCATACGATCAGGTTTACGCAAAAGAAAATAAAGTACCACAGCGATAATAACTACAGCTAAAACGATGATTGCAATTGTCATTGTGTTCCTTTCAAGAGAATATTTTTTATGATTATAATTTCTTAATAATCTTTTCTGCAACTTCGTTGAATCTCTTTCCTGCCTCAGTGTTTGCATTCTCTCCAATAAAAGGTTTACCTGTGTCGCCGGATTGCACGACTTGCACATCAAAGGGAATTCTTCCTAGAAGGTCAATATTGAAGTCTTTTAATGCCTTTTCTCCGCTGCCTGCTTTGAAAAGTTCGATATGCTGTCCGCAGTGAGGGCATACAATTTCGGTCATATTCTCAACAATACCAAGAATTGGGACTTCAAGTTTTTTTGCAAAATTAATAGCCTTTCGTACATCGAGGTAGGCAAGTTCCTGTGGAGTGGACACAATGATCACGCCGGAAATTTTCTTAAGTATTTGGATAACACTCAGCGGTTCATCGCCGGTTCCCGGAGGACAGTCAACAATAAGATAATCCAGCTTGGGCCACTCAATATCTTCCATGAACTGCTTGATGAGATTCATCTTCATCGGTCCGCGCCAGATAACCGGACTGTCCGGATCCTGAAGTAATGATGCGATGGAGAGCACTACAAGATTATCTGTAACCTGCACCGGAGCAGGGGATTGTCCTTCTTTATAAACGAGTTTTTGATTCCCAACTCCTGTCATCTTAACAACCGAGGGACCATGAATATCAACATCTAGAATGCCGACTTTGTTTCCTTTTTCTGCTAAGGAATAGGCAAGATTCACACTAACAGTGCTTTTTCCCACGCCACCTTTACCGCTCATCACCACGATCGTGTGTTTTATGTTTTTCAAATTTTTTTCGTAAAGTTCCTTTTTCTTCTTCTGCTGATCCTGCTGAATATCTGTCATTTCTGTCTCCTGATTTTATCATTTTATACATATAAGGTATGGAATAACCTGAATTGTCAAATTAAAAGTAAGAATTTTTCTTTAAGCCCGATAAATTGACAGGATGCAGTTCATTTCAAGAAAATATACAGTAATTAAACTTGGAGATAAGATGAAAAAAATATTATTAATTTCGTTTCTGTTGCTGTGCTCGTTCACCCTTTTCGCTGAAGAAATTGAGGAAGATCAGCCAAAAGAATATACGATTGAGCAGGCGCATCAGATCTTTGCAGTGGATTTCTTCAACAGAACCTGGAATTTTCTCGATATGCCGGAAAGAAACTACGAAGAGGACGAAGTAATGCTTAATCTTGCTCATGCGTCGCTTATGCACTGGTCGATCATCGGGCAGCCCTTAAACATGCAGCGTGGAGAGTGGATGGTAGCCTACGTTTATACAATTCTTAGCAGAAAGGAACCTGCTCTTCACCATGCTCAGAATTGCCTGAATATTACTGAAAAATTCGGTTTTGAAGGTTTTGATCTTGCTTTTACTTATGAGGAATATGCACGAGCTTTGGCATTAAATGATGATGAAAGTTGGGAAAAATATTACGACCTTGCAAAAGGTGCAGGCGAGCTTATAGAAGAAAAGGAAGATAGGGAATATTTCCTTCAAATTCTCGATGAA
>MVCT01000013.1 GCA_002049945.1 Candidatus Cloacimonas sp. 4484_140 | reverse complement strand
AAAATGGGTCCAAAAGCTTATGGTAATCCCAACCTCCTCGCATTCATTCAACTTCGATATCAGGATCTGCCGGACTCAAAGATAAAAAAAGATAAGATACGCCGAGAAGATTATTATAAATTGATGTGTCCACGTTGTAGGCACCAGGTTGTTGTCGAAGATGCATTCTGACGAGTTAAAGAAATTATTTTCATCTATAAAAGATAAAAAAACCCTTTTTGTAGGGCTGGGAAATTATCAGCGCGGCGATGATGCTGTGGGATTATATATAATTGAACAACTGCAATCAAAATGTAAAAAAAAAATTTTGCATATCTGATCGCTGAAACCACTCCTGAAAACTATTTAACTATACTCACTTCAAAAGATTTGGATTTAATTATTTTCTTTGATGCATGCAGGTTTTCACCCGTTGAAGGAGAGATTAAGATTTTAAGAAATAAAGAAATAAGCACCTTTGCAACTTCTACTCATACGAGCTCGATCAGTCTCATCATTTCGTATATTCGAAAGCATTCAAATGCTGCAGTTAAAGTGATAGGTATTAACATAAAAAGTGCACATTTTATTCAAAAAATTTCAACGGAAATTAAAGAGAGTGCTGATTCTCTTATAACTATGATACAAAATGAAACACGCTGAGATACTTCTGACAGGTATTGTTCAGGGGGTCGGCTTTCGACCTTTTGTGAAAAGAACTGCTTTAAAGCATAGCATCAAAGGTTATGTGGAGAACAGGGAATTCGGAGTGAAAATTATCGCATCCGCTCAAAAGAATAATATTGAAGAATTCCTGCTCGATATTCTCAATAATGCACCTGCGGTTTCAACAATTCTTACTCACTCCATACAATATATCGAGTCAGAGTTGCCTGATTTCGAGACCTTCGAGATCGCACCAAGCAAAAAGAAAGGGGAAATATCAGCGCTGATACCACCAGACATTGCGACATGTGACCAATGCGCTCGAGAGATCAGCGACAAAAAGGATAGGCATTTTTCTTATCCTTTTACAAACTGCACGAATTGCGGACCTCGATTTTCAATAATTCAATCAATTCCGTATGACAGAAAAAACACTACAATGAAAAAGTTCATTATGTGTGATGACTGCAATAGAGAATACACAACTGTTTCAGATAGAAGATATCATGCACAACCGAACGCATGTCAGAAGTGTGGCCCAGAATTGCGGCTAATAGAGATCATCGACGAGAAACCGGTTGCCACCGAAAGAAGAGAGAGGGCATTTGATAAGACTGTATCACTGTTGCAGAAGGGAAAGATAGTTGCGATAAAAGGCATTGGCGGCTATCATCTTGTGTGCAATGCCGTGAATGCAGAAGTGGTAAAAAAACTCAGAACATTGAAGTACAGGCCGCAAAAACCCTTTGCGCTGATGGCTCGGGACATTAAGACGATCGAGGAGTATTGCGAAATACATAAGTGCGAAAAAGAAATGTTGCAAGGGCAGCAGAAACCAATTGTGCTATTGAATAAAAGAAATAATACATTGGATCATATCGCTCCTGGCGTGAAAGCTCTTGGTTTCATGCTTCCCTATACTCCTTTACATTACCTACTTTTCAAACATTTTCGGCTGCTCGTTTTCACAAGCGGAAATATTTCTGAAGAAGCCCTCGAGAATAATGATGATTCTGCGTATCAAAATCTGGCAAATATCACTAAATATTATCTTTCATATAATAGAGAGATTTTTAACAGAATCGATGATTCTATCGTCACTTTTGCAGACACACAGCAAATTCTGATAAGGAAAGCCCGCGGCTTTGTGCCTAAGCCAATTAATATAAAGAAAGGAGCCGAGAATCCTCAGATATTCGCAGCAGGCGCAGACATGAAAGGTTCTTTCGGTCTTACAAAAGAGAATATATTTCTTGGAAGCCAGTATCTTGGCGATCTTGCTTTTACCTCAAATATGGAATTTTATAGAGAATCATTAAATTATTTTAAGTCAATATTCGAAATGAAGCCGGAAGTAGTCATTGCAGACTCACATCCTAATTATTTCTCTACTCAATTTGCACAGGATTTTGCAGATGAACAAGGATTACCAATTCACAATATCCAGCATCATAAAGCTCATATTTATAGCGTCATGGCTGAACACGATCTTGAGAATGTGCTGGGAATTTCCTTTGATGGAACAGGTTTTGGAGATGATGGAAATATTTGGGGTGGCGAATTTTTTATCATAAAAAATATTGAGTGTGAGAGATTTGCTCATTTGAATTATTTGCCGATGGTTTCAGGTGCAAGAGCAGCTAAGGAACCCTGGAGAATGGCATTGATATATCTTTTTAAATATTATCCTGAAGCCGTGAATAGCATCATTCCAGAGGACAAATTTCCACAGAAGGACATGATATTTTTACAGTTGCTCAATGACACTGTGAAACTCCAAACCTCGAGCATGGGAAGATTCTTCGATGCAGTTGCAAGCATTATTGATGTCTGTCATTATAATTCTTATGAAGGTGAAGCAGCTATGAAACTTGAAGCTTTTGCTGATGAGAATTTCTCAGAATATTATCATTTTGAATTTGATAAGCAGCGATCTCTCATCAATGTGTCAAAAATAATTAGAAGTATTGTTCAAGATATAAAGGAAGATCGCTCAAAAGAATATATCTCATCAAAATATCACTTTACAATTGCGCGGATGGTTTTCGATTTGTGTAAAAAAATGAAGAGTGAATACGGCATAGATTCGGTGGCACTTTCCGGCGGAGTGTTTCAGAATGTCGTGCTTATCAATATGATAAAAAGAGTGTTTGCAAACAGTGATTTTACATTGTATTGGAACGAGAATGTCCCACCCAATGATGCGGGCATCGCACTCGGTCAGGTTTATTCATATCTCTTAAAAAGCAGGTAAAAATGTGCTTAGCAGTACCATATAGGATCATTTCAAAAGACGGCAATAAAGCTATTGCAGATGTTTTCGGTATGCAGAAAGAAATCGATATCAGGATCATAGAAGATGTGGATGTTGATGAATATGTGCTGGTACATGCGGGTTTTGCCATTCAAAGGGTAAGCCAGGAGGATGCAAAAGAGACTCTTGAATTACTCACTGAACTATGCGAAGCCGAAGAGTGATCTATGAACAATAAGTTCAGAAACAATCCTGAGCTAAAACCCCTTCTGCAAAAGATCAAGAATGTCATCGCTACGTTGGATGGAAAAGCCCTTCCGTTGAAATTTATGGAAGTGTGCGGCACTCATACTGTATCGATCCTCAAATTTGGATTTCGACACTACTTTAAAGATTCTATAAAATTTTTATCAGGACCCGGATGTCCTGTCTGCGTTACTTCAGCGCATGATGTAGATAAAATTATCTATTTAGCTCAACAGGGTAATCATCTCGTCACATTTGGAGATCTGATCAAGGTACCCGGAACACATTCAAGTTTGGAAAGAGAGATCGCAAAAGGCGCAACTGTCGATGTCGTGTACAGCCCTCTTGATACGATAAAGATAGCGAGTAATACAAAAAAAGAAGTAATCTTCATTGCCATTGGTTTTGAAACAACTATTCCCGTTATTGCCGGCTTAGTTCTTGATGCCTATGCACAACAAATCAATAATGTTAGCATTCTTTGTTTGGTGAAAACGATGCCCAATGTGTTAAGATTTCTTCTTTCCCAGCTAAAAGGTGAGATCGATGGTATGATCATGCCGGGACATGTCAGCGTGATAATCGGTTCAGAACCTTATGAATTTGTTCCTCAGGAATATGGTATTCCCTGTGCAATAGCCGGCTTTGAGCCCGTTGATCTGGGGCTCGGAATTCAGACGCTCGTTGCTCAAATTTCCTCACGAGATCCCAAAGTTGATAATAGATACACAAGAATGGTCAGATCAGAAGGTAATAGAGCAGCACAGGAATTGATCTCAGCAGTATTTCAGGAATGTGATGTATCGTGGCGAGGTTTTGGCTCTATTCCGAGAAGTGGATTATGCCTGAATGAAGAGTTTTCATTCTTTGATGCTGAGAAAAGATTTCGCATCAAGGTGAAGGATGAAGTTGTGCAAAGTGCCTGCATCTGTGGAGACATCATTGCAGGAAGGAAATCACCACTGGATTGCACTTTATTTAGAAAAAATTGTACTCCAGAAAATCCAATCGGACCATGCATGGTTTCCTTCGAAGGCGCCTGCGCTGCATATTATAAGTATGGAGAATGATGGAAAATAATACAATTCTTCTTTCTCATGGAAGCGGTGGCAAGCAGAGTAAGGAATTACTCGATCTTATTTATAGAACACTCAGCCACGTTGTTATTAATCACGGCGAGGACAGTGGCGTTATAAATATTACTAACGGAAAAGCAGCCATCACGACAGACAGTTACACGATCGATCCTATATTTTTCCCGGGTGGGAATATCGGAAAATTAGCTATTTGCGGGACCACAAATGACCTTGCAATGGTTGGTGCGATCCCCAAGTATATCACACTCGCTCTTATGATCGAAGAGGGATTTGAATTTGATGATCTGAAAAAAATACTTATTTCTATTAGGGACGAGACAAAAAATGGGAATATATCAATCATTGCAGGAGATACAAAAATTGTGAGCAGGGGCAAGATAGATAAGATATTCATCAATACGGCGGGATATGGAGAAATTATCTCAAAAGATACAATATCTTCGCAGAACGCAGAGCCACAAGATGCTGTCATCATTACTGGAGATATTGGAGATCACGGAGCAGCCATAATGGCGTACAGAAATGGATTTTCTTCCAAACTGAAATCGGATTGTGCAAATGTTGCACCTCTTATACAAGCTCTTTTGGAACAAGGTATTAAAATTCATGCATTGAGAGATCCCACTCGCGGAGGTCTGGCATCTATACTTAATGAGATCGCAGATTCGTCGAAAATAAATATTGTGCTTGAAGAAGAAAAATTGCCTATCAAAGAAAGTGTGTCCGGAGTGTGCGATGCGCTGGGAATCGATCCTCTATATATGGCTTGTGAAGGGAGAGCTGTGATAATTTGTCCCCAAAATGAAACGGATAAAGTACTGAAAATATTACATGATAAATCACTTGGAAAACAAGCAAAAGTGATTGGGAAAGTTACAGAAAGATCAGATACACCAAAATTATTTTTGAAAACCTTTATCGGAGCAAAGAGGATATTACCGCTTCTCTCGCGCGAACAAACACCGAGAATTTGTTAACAAGTAGATAAATGCCAGACCAGTCCACCACCACTATAAATAGAATTTTTAAGATCCTTGTGCTGATCATTCTGATCTATTTTTTCTTTCTCAGCATTGTGATGATCGGTTCCGGCTTTAAGAGCTTTCGGGGACTGTCCGAAAATCTTATTGCAAGTGTCAGCAATCCTATAATGGGATTGCTCATAGGAATATTAGCCACAAGTATTGTGCAAAGCTCCTCGACAACAACCTCGATAGTAGTGGGTTTGGTTGCAAGCAACATTCTTGGTGCTGATTCTATACGAATTGCTATCCCGATCATAATGGGTGCGAATATTGGAACGACCATAACAAATACCATTGTCTCACTTGGTCATATTTCAAGAACTGATGAATTCAAAAGAGCGTATAGCTGTGCAATTGTTCATGACATATTTAATATTATAATTGTGGCAATTCTTCTGCCTTTGGAGATATATTTCAGGATTATTGAAAAAATATCTCTTAAGCTTGGTTCCTTCGTTCTGCATTCAAATATTAGAGGTGCTGAATTTAAAAGTCCGGTTGCAATGATCACGAAACCAATTGTTGCATTCCTTTATGATCCAAAATATCCTGATGCTTCTCCCGGACTACTACAGAAAATATTTCCGCAGTCAATTGCCCAAATCGTGATCCTCATTCTGGCGCTCGTATTATTGTTTATTGCATTAAAATATATGGTCAAAGTCATTCGTCAGCTTGTGATCGGCAAAGTAGAACAATTTTTCTCAGACTACATTTTCCGTAATGGCGTACTGGCATTATTACTGGGCATAATACTCACTGCAATTGTTCAAAGCAGCTCAATAACGACCTCAATTGTCATACCATTGGCAGGTGCCGGTATTGTAAATATCTATCAAATTTTTCCCTACACGGTGGGTGCGAATATCGGAACGACAGTTACAACCCTGCTGGCAGCAATGGCTACCAGTTCTCCGGCAGCGCTGGTTGTTGCTCTTTCTCACTTCACATTTAATGTGCTTGGAATGGCGCTGATACTTCCTATTAAGCCGATTAGAATGATTCCGATAAAAATTGCTTTATGGGTATCAAATTTGACAACGAAAAGCAAATTATATCCAATTCTACTTATAATCTTGATATTTTTTGGACTGCCGATATTTTTTCTTCTTATTACGAAATGATGAGTAAATTCTTTAATACGAGGTATATATGTTAAAAGAATTAATTAAACTGTTCAAAAAAAGTAATCTCTATAAAGAGGCACACCAGGACGCCTGTGTTATGCTTAATCGGGCAAATAATATGTTTGATAATGCTAGCGCAAAACTGCGTGGGAGAGATATCCCTCACCCTGACATCGATATTTTTTATGAGGAAAGAAAGGTCGATAAAACAGAACGTGCTGTGCGAAAGAAAGTTTTAATACATCTCTCGGCTACAGGTGCGCTGGACACACCTGGAGCGATAATTCTTATCGGTATAGTAATAGACATTGAGAGAGTTGGCGATTATACTACGAACATCCTTGAACTTGCCCGGGCAGCACATAAAAAGCTGAATGCAGGAATTCTCGAACATGAACTGACAAATATTGAGCTTGAGATAGAGCACCTCTTTGATGTGGTGAGCAAGGCTTTTGAAGAGTATGATAAGGATTTGGCAGAGAGTGTTATCAATAAAAAATTAACCGGAAGATGCGAAATTCTTCTCCATCAACTTATGACCGAAGATATTGGTTTGAGCGCTCAGAATGCTGTAGTGGCAGCACTATATATTCGATATCTGAAGAGAATTGCAGCACATCTTCTCAATATTGCCACATCGCTGGTACAACCATTTGAGAAGGTCCGCTTTATGCCGGAATCTGAGACTGTTAAATACAACCAGAAAAAAGAACGTGAATAATAAAAAGTACGTTGCAGTTGTCGATGACGAGCCGGATATAGTTGAGCTGATCCAATACAATCTTGAAAAAGAAAAATATACCGTATCACCATTTTATGATGGAGAATCCTTTTTGAATTTTCTGAAAGACAACTCTCCAGATCTCGTAATTCTTGATCTCATGCTGCCTTCGATTGACGGACTGGAGGTATGCAGGCGTATCCGCAGTAGTAATGAAAAGATCTCAACGATGCCTATTATCATGCTCACTGCAAAGGGAAGTGAAGTTGATAAGATAGTCGGTTTGGAAATGGGTGCTGATGATTATATAGTAAAGCCATTCAGCCCACGGGAACTGATCGCGAGAGTGAAAGCCGTGCTGAGAAGAACAACTGCAAAGAATGAGATGAACGGCAAGATTATCAAAATCAGCTCACTGACAATTGATGCAGATAGATATGAAGCGATGATCAATAATGAAAAAATAGAACTGACAACAACAGAATTTAATATCCTGCTAATATTAGCATCAAAACCGGGATGGGTATTCTCAAGAAACAAGCTTCTCGATATGCTATGGGGAGAAGATAAGATCGTGCTGGATAGAACTATCGATGTCCATATTCAGAAATTGAGAAAGAAATTGGGACAACTCGGAGATCATATAAAATCTGTTCACGGAGTGGGCTACAAATTTGAAAAATAGCATGAAAAACTTTTCCTTAATGTGGAAGCAGTTTCTTCGCTTTTTTCTAATTATTGTATTGACTTCGGCTTTTATTGTGTACTTTGCTTCCAAAGAGGTTCGAAAAAACTATCTCCGGAATCTTGAATGCACGTTAGAAAATTATGCACGATTAATTGAAAAATTTGTCAGCACAAGCGTTGCGGCAAATGATCAACCTCAGATTGAATCTATTACGAAAAAACTGGCAAATGAACTTGGGATTCGATGTACAATAATTGCGAAAGATGGCACTGTGCTTGGTGATTCTGAAGAAGATCCCGCGAAAATGGAAGATCATAGTAATCGTCCTGAAGTGATAGCTGCATTGCAGTCTGGAGTTGGTTCATGCGTACGGCACAGCGACACACTAAAAAAAGAGATGCTTTATATTGCTGTCCCAATCGTATATCAGGATAGAATAATCGGGATAATCCGCACCAGTTCATTCATTGAAAACGTTCAGAGGAGTCTCAGTGCAATCACAAAGAATATTATTGGAACAACCCTGTTCATTACTTTTTTGGCTCTTGTCCTTTCAATCATCACGACACAGGCATATACGAAACCGATTCGGGATATTGCGAAAGCTGCAAATAGGATAAGAGAAGGCGATTTTAAAACACGCTTATATATGAAGCGAAGAGATGAACTTGGCGTTCTGGCAGAATCCTTGAATGAAATGGCTCGGGAGCTTGAAGACTATTTCCTCTCGCTTAAGGAAGAACAGGAAGGTCTGAAAACCATTCTCTCATCAATGGTAGAAGCGCTGGTAGTGCTTAATAAAGACGGAGAGATCGTTACCGTTAATCAAAATTTTGTGGATATTATGAACGAAAGCCCGGACGATATTATTGGAAAACGCTATTGGGAATATATCCGCGAAAGCGATTTTGCTGAATTGATTGAGCATGTAGTAAAAACAAAAAAATTTATGACGAAGGAAATTAAGTTAACAGATAAAATATACCTGACAAGCTGTTCTATCGTAAAAGATATACCCGAAACACGAATCATTATAGTTATGCATGAGATAACTGAATTGAAAAGGTTGGAAGAAGTTAAAACTGATTTCGTAGCAAATGTTGCTCATGAGCTTAAAACCCCACTCACTGCAATAAAAGGATTTGCAGAAACGCTTGAAGATGAAGCGAGCGAAAATAATAGAAGATTTATCAAAATAATCAGAACAAATACTGACCGCTTGATTAATATTGTATCGGATCTGCTTGTGATCTCTAATCTCGAGCATAAAAAAGAGAATATCGAGGTTAAGGAATTTGATCTTGAAAAATTGATCGAGAATTCCCTCACAATAGAACATAAGAAGCTGGAAGAAAAGAATATCGATGTTACTTTTGATTTTGAATGCAGCATTCCACAATTCAAAGGTGATCCCTTTCTGATTGAGCAGATGATGATCAACCTGCTTGATAATGCGATAATATATACTGAAAAAAATGGAGAGATACATATCGAAGCATCTGAAGAAGAGAATACTTTAATTATTGTGATCAAAGACACAGGCATCGGCATTCCGACCGAGCATTTACCAAGGATTTTCGAGCGTTTTTACGTAGTGGACAAATCTCGCTCGCGTCAGTTCGGCGGAACGGGACTGGGACTTTCAATCGTTAAGCATATAGTGCTATCGCATAATGGAGAAATTCGAGTAGAAAGTACAGTCGGTGAAGGAACTACGTTTATCATCACCTTACCGTTATTATAAATTATGGATGAAAAGATCATAAAAGAATACCTTCCGCTTGTGAAAAGTATTGCATCAAAATATTCAAACAGCTCGGTTCCATTTGAAGATCTTGTGCAGGAAGGAACGATCGGTTTGTGGAAAGCATGGCAGAGATATGATGAATCGCGTGGAGCAAAGTTCAGCACCTATGCGAGTTATTGGATAAAAAAGCGTATCCTCGATGCTATTAGTAAAGACCGAAAAAATTCTCTAAATGCCATTCATTATGATGAAGAGATCACCAATGCAGCGGGAAGCCGGCAAGAAGAGGTTGTTCCTGAAGACAAAGTGAGATTGCCGGAAAATTTCCCGGAGAAAGAAAAAAATATTCTTACTATGCTATATGGTCGTGATGGACAAGGTTCCTATGATCTTGCAGAGATAGGCGAAAAAATGGGTCTGCCGAGGGAGAGAGTGAGGCAGTTAAAAGAAAAAGGACTGCGAAGATTACGAAAAATCGGCATAATTATTAAAGAATAACTCAAATATCTCTTAACATAAAATTAACACAATTCTTATAATCACTTAATCTTCAATTGGTTTAATTGTATAAAGAAATC
>MVCT01000012.1 GCA_002049945.1 Candidatus Cloacimonas sp. 4484_140 | reverse complement strand
CGTTGGGCTTTATCGATAACTTGGATAGTGGGAATATCGCGTGCTTCTTCAATTTTTGCCTGCTCAAATTGGGGACCAAGATATTCCAATAGTTTTGAAAAATACACTACTTTTCTCTGCAAACGTGCATATTTCTTTTGCAAGTCAGGAACATTTTCTAAATTAAGAAAAAGTCCATCTGAATCTGAATAATCAAAAAATTCAACATATTTATCCCTTAAAAATTTCAAAGCAATTTCTGAATTTGCTATTGCTTGATTATCCGGTTTTAATCTTGCCTTCATAACATCAAGTTCTATTTCTTTCGCCATAATTTGCGCTTTCATATCAGCTGCTTTTTCAACCTCAGCTTTCAATTGTTCACTTAAATTAATAATATCATTATTTTCCATAAATTGAGCTGTTTCATTTTCAAATAAGCTCAAGCTATCCATAGTCATTTGGATTCTGTTTTCAACAAATCTTCTGTTATTTTTTGCTTTTGAAGTGCTTAATGAAATATTTAAACTATCCAGACAATGAATAATATAATTTGTCATCTCCGCGACCATTTCTTGATCTCTATCAAATAAAGATACCGAAATTTGCTCTTCTTCACCGACTTCAATTCTAAGATTAGATTTCAATATATCATAGGTTTGGAATTTAAATTTTGTATTATATTTGGACTGAAGATCATATTTTTCATCTAATAGTACCAACATTTTTTTACTTTTTAGAATAGTCATTATTCTCATTTGATCTTCACTACTACCAAGCATTCCACCAAGACCAAAAGCACTCAAATTCGCACCCAGTCCACCAAATTTTCCTTCTTCAGCAGCAGGTGGCATAATTACAGTAGTTGCTTTATACCATTTTGGCAAAATCAAACTTATACCTACTGAGATTACTGTAACAATTAAAACAGTGATAATAATAAATTTTCTTTTCTTCCAGATTATATTCCAGTAATCGATTAGATTCATTTCTTTATCTTCCATTTTTCCTCTTAAAAAATTTTATTTCGCCACATTTTGTATCACAATTATTACTGTCGCTATTTGAGCAGCAATGGTCATAATATCCTTTGTCAAATCCCAATAATCCATTTCGGGTTTTTCCGGAATGAAAACCATATCGCCAACTTCTACTGGAGTATTCTCATTAGGTTTCAACCACTCACCTGTATTTGCTTTAATTAGGCGTATCTTGCCCTTGCGTGCTCGCCAGGCAAAACCACCTGCTTTATCGATATAATAGAGATAATTTTCACCTTCGGAATATGTTACCAGCCCGGGATTTTTTACCTGTCCGGAAACAGTAACTGTCACGGTTTTATCCGGAATGTATATGTGGTCACCGGTTTTTAATAAAAAATTAAACTCCGGATCATTCTCAAACCATAGTTTTTGAAAATTAGTTGCGAATTTTCCTCTCATCTCGCGCGATTTAGTTTTGAAATATTCATATTCTTGAGGAGTCATATCATCAACAAGCATTTTCTTGAGACGTTCATATTCCGAATCAACAACATCTTCCCTGCTTCTTCGTTGAAGATAAGCATTTTGAAGATCCGCTTTGGGGGTTGGTCCGCCGCTTTCAACTAAAATGTCGTATAATGTTGTTTTTCCGTCTTCGATTGCATAACCGCCAGGAAATTCAACCTCTCCGCTTACTGTAACACCTTCTTTTCTATGAAATTCGGGAATTGATCTTACATATATTCGGTCATCATTTTTTAAAAGTATGTTTTGTTCATTATTGGGATTATTAAGAATATCATTGAAATTTACAAATATCATCTCGGTGTTTGAGGAATTGTCTATAAAACGTACAACTTCAATTGAGTCCAAATATGCATTATTAGATAGTCCCATTGAAAGCATGACAATATCCAGAATGCGATCATTTTTTAAAAGCTCTAACTCACCAGGATTATTTACAGCGCCAGATATGATAATATTTTCTTCTATGGCAGGTACTATTATGATGTCTCCATCCTGAATATATGGATTATGTTTTTCGTCACCAAAACGGAGAAATTTCTCAATGTCTATAAAGGTGATTCCATTCTTTCTTTTTAGTGTGATATTTCGTGTAGAGGAATTTTCCGGTGGACTAAAATGCAAATTTCCATTTTCATCAATAATAGTATTTGCCAGTCTAATCGCATCGAAAACGCGATCGTCTGACTGTAACAAATAAGTACCTGGTTGACGCACATTGCCAACGACTGAAACATTGTATTCAATCATCTGATACGGCGATTGGGCAATATTCATTTTCGATTGAGCTACAAGAATGACTGGTATAAGCATGATTAAAATTACGATAAAAATCTGTTTTTTCATAGTTGATATATCCATTTATTTTTGAATTATTTTACCTTTTTTGATCACAGTTTTCACTGTGTTACTTCCAAGATGATATGGCAAATACTGATAGGTTGGCATGTCCAGTATTAACATCTGCTTGCTTACCAACTTCAAGTGAGCCAACAAGCTTACCCCTTTCCAGGGAATGAGCAGCATTGATAGTTATTGCATTGACAGCTTCAGCAGGAAGCATTTTCATCTGAAGACATGCCAGACTTGCGACCAACTGCTGGGAGTCACAATTACAAGAACCCGGATTGAAATCTGTTGCGAGTGCAACCGGTAATCCTGCATCGATCATTTTTCTGGCTGGAGCATATTTTGTTAGCCCAAGACTGAATGTCGTTGCTGGAAGTAAAATGGGTATGACACTAGCTTCCTTTAACTTTCGAATTCCTTCGTCAGAAATTGCAACAAGATGATCGGCAGACATTGCCCCTATTTCTGCTGCTAATTCAGCACCTCCGATAGGTTCAAGTTCATCTGCATGAAATCGGATTTTGAAGCCAAGTTCCTTTGCAGCATTCAGAATTCTTCGAGATTCACTTACTGTAAAAACATGCTCTTCACAGAAAATATCACAATATCCGGCTAAGTTCTGCGCTTTAACTTCCGGAAGCATCTCATTAATTAAAATATCAATATATTTCTCATGATCATCTTTGTATTCTTCGGGATATTCATGAGCTCCAAGAAAGGTAGGAATGATATCCATATCTGAGATTTCATTGATCATTTGTATCGCTTTGAGCATCTTGAGTTCAGATTCTGTAGTGAGCCCATACCCGCTCTTTGCCTCGATCGTGGTTGTGCCCATCTCCAGCATTTTGTTTATACGTTTGAGTCCAAGTTCAATAAGTTTTTCAAGGGAAGCTTCCCTTACATCTTTAATGCTTGCCCGAATTCCCCCACCGGTTTGAGAAATCTCTTTATATGATTTACCCTGAAGACGCATCTCAAATTCGTTTTCTCGAGTTTTTACAAATATTGGATGAGTATGCGGATCCACAAATCCTGGCATGACAACTTTATGAGAAGCATCGATAATTGTTTTTGCCGTGTAGGATTCCAAAATTTCATTAGTTTTTCCAATACAAGAAATTATCCCACTAAAAATACCCAAAGCTCCATCCTCGATGATACCAAGATTCTGCAACTCCACTCCGGTTTTTGGAATATCCGATGCTGCTGTCACAAGCTGACTTGCATTTTTTATTATTATATCTACGTGCTTATTCTTTATCATATTTAGATTCTTCAATTAAACATACAGCGAAAGCCTTTATGCCTTCGCCATTTCCGACAAATCCCATCCCCTCTTCTCGAGTAGCTTTTATCGAGATTTGGTTGGTTTCTATGTCAAGTTTGTCAGCAATAATTTCCTTCATATCAGCAATATATTGAATCAGCTTCGGTTTTTCTAAAACCACAGTTGCATCGATATTCACGATTTTATACTCTGAATCCTTCAAAAGCTCAGATGTTTTTTCAAGAAGTATGACACTTGATATATTCTTGTATGCTTCATCATTATCAGGAAAATGAGTGCCTATATCGCCAAGATCTGCAGCTCCAAGCAGACTATCGATTATCGCATGAATAAGAGCATCTGCATCCGAGTGCCCGAGCAAACCTTTTTCAAAAGGGATGTGAACCCCACCAAGTATAAGAGGTCTGCCCTCAACTAACTTATGAACATCATAACCAAAACCGATTTTCATCTTTTCCTCCTGAGGGAATAGCACACAGATTTACACTGATTGAGCTGATCTTCGCCGATAAAAGTCATATTATTTTTGTTAATCTTCATAAAGCTTTTTTAAAAAGTAATTTTGCAAAAATGAGATCAAATGGATCAGTAATTTTTATATTATATGGTGAACCTTTAATCACATGAACTGTATGCCCGAGAATTTCTACTAATTCTGCATCATCTCGAACAGATAAGTTTTTTGATTTTGCAAAATCATGAGCTTTTTTGATGAGTTTAACCCTAAATGTTTGCGGGGTATGGATTTCCCACAAATTCTTTCTGTCTAAAGTTTTGATGACCTGATTATTTTCAACTTGTTTGATCGTATTTTTTACATGATGAGCAAGGGTTACTGCGCCATATTTTTTTGCTAACTCAATACTCTCAACTATCTCTGAAACTTTCACAAAAGGACGGACGCTATCATGGATTGCCACGATCTCTGTTGTCTCGCCAATTATTTTTAACGCATTATACACAGAATCCTGCCGCCTTTTTCCACCTGGAATTATCGAGATCCGATTTCTTTCATAATTAAATTTGCTAAAAAGTAGATCCTCCAAAAATCCAACATCCGATACAGGACATGTTATGATTATGCTGTCAAAACACTGGGCTTTGATGAATTTATCAAGGGTATGAAGAAGAATTGGTTTGCCTTCAATTTCAATAAATTGCTTCTTCTTCGAGAAGTTCATCCGCTGCCCACTCCCCGCAGCAGTTATGATCGCATAATTATTCATTGTTCAATTTCTCAATAACATTACGAGCATATGTCTCGTCTTTTTTGATCTGCTCGATAAGCGCATCTATGGATTCAAATTCAACCTCATCACGAATTTTTTCAATGAAGAACAATTCAATTTCCTGTTCATAGATGTGCTCATTAAAATCTAAAATGTGCGTCTCCACATTTTTCTGTCGATTATTTTTATCAATCGTCGGTCTTATTCCCACATTTGTGAGTCCCCAAAACACCTTATGAGCATGCCTTATTTGCGTAAGATATACTCCAATTGCAGGATATAATTTCCTGACTTCCAAGGGCTTAAGGTTACAAGTTGGATATCCAAACTCCCTGCCGATCTGATTACCTTTTTCCACAGTTCCAATAATACAATAATTCCGTCCTAGCATTTTGTTTGCTCGTTGAATATTGCCTTCGCTCAGATATTTTCGAATAGCAGTGCTGGAAACAATTTCATCATCAATCAAAACTTCATCGACCATCTCAACATGGAAATCCTGCTCCTGTTCCATTTTTTTCAGAAGATGAAAATCTCCAGATCGGTTCTTACCAAAGTGCCAATCATAACCGACAATTATCTCTTTAGCTCCAATCTGTTTGTATAAATAATCCCTTACAAATTCTTCCGGAGTAAGATGAGCAAGATTCACATCGAAATCGAGCCAAAGTACATAATCAATGCCAATTGCTTTCAAAAACTGTTCTTTCTTTATCTTTTCAGTGAGTAGGAAAGGATATACTTTTTTCTTCAAAATCTCGATCGGATGTGGATGATAAGTGATTACAATAGAAACACCGTCAAGCGCTTTTGTGCGTTGCACGATTCTGGTCAGAATCGCTTTATGCCCGATATGCACACCATCAAAAGTGCCAATGGTGACAACAGGATTTTTCAGATGTTTTTGAATTTTATGAATATCTTTCATTTTTGTATTTCTGTACTAACGAAATTATTTCCTCAATAGGTTTTATTGAATTTTCAAGAGCTCTTTCTGTTATATCTTCCAAACTTAGCGCATCATTAACAGAAAAAGGACCAATTGCATCTCTTCTCAATTCTGTGAGATGCCCAACGGTGCCGAGCTTTGCGGCAATATCTTCACCTAGAGAACGAATATAAGTGCCTTTTGAAACAGTTGAACTGAATTCAAGATATGGTTCTTGGTAATTCAAGAATGAAAGTGTGTGAATAAAAACTTTTCTAGGTTCAATCTCAACTTGAATCCCTTTTCTTGCAGTCTTATAAAGCCGGACTCCGTCTTTTTTAATTGCTGAAAATTGAGGAGGAACTTGATCTATTTCACCTAAAAATAAAGAGAACACATCATCAATATTTTGCTCAACAGTATCGGGTACATCTTTAATTTCAATAATCTTTCCTTCTATATCAGCGGTGTCTGTTTTTTCGCCGAGCTTTAAAATAGCAGTATAGGTTTTGTCTAATTGTGTAAATTCATCAATACATCTCGTTGCCTGCCTGCTGATACAAATTATCAATAAACCTGTTGCAAAAGGATCTAAAGTGCCTGCATGCCCTATTTTGCGAATTTCTGTAACAACGCGCAGACGCCTGATCACATCAAAAGAGGTCATCCCGGCGGGTTTATCAATAAAAATTACACCTTGCATAACTTAAACTTATTTGAGCAGAGATAATAATTTAGATTTCAAGTCAACTAATTTCATTTTTGCGCAAAAGCCCGATGCCAGAACATGACCCCCGCCATCAAAATATTCAGCGATCTTTTGGACATTTCGACGGCTTGAACGAAGAGAAACTCTATAGATATCTTTTCCCGTCTCACGAATATATACCACTACCTCTCTTCCATTTGTAGGTTTGACATCCTTAGAAAAACCTTCTGTAACCTCGAGCGGAAGACCGCTATCCTGGAGCATTTTTTGAGTTGTAGAATACATAACGACCTTTCCGTTATGGAATTCTTCAATGCTGCTAAGAGTAAGACCGAGAAGCTGCAATTCTTTTGTCTTTCTATTCTCAAAGAACTTTTTATATGCCAGATGATTATCAGCTCCATAAGCATTGAGATGAGCACACACCTCAAAAGTTCTGGGAGATACATTCTTATTTGCAAAATTGTTCGTATCAAAAATAATGCCGCTGTAAAGGGCAAGTGCGATCTTTTTTTGCACATCTTCAGGGAAATGAGGAAGGTCATCCTCAATAATATTGAACACAAGCTCGCAAGTGGAAGAAGCTGTATCATCAATATATGAAATGCAGTTCAATATCGCTTCCGGCTTCTTATGATGATCTATCCTTACAATTTGATTGCCCGATGTAAGCAGTGGAACCAACCTTTTCCCAATTCTATTTATCTCGTTAAAATCAAGCATAAAAACAATAGCGTTTTTATCGAGAGTATCTATTTGGGTATGAACTTTGTTACCAATGTGAAGAAACTCACATTGAGATGAAGGTTTATCATTATTGATCATTCTTATGTTTTTTCCAAATATTTCAAGGTATAGATAAAGTGCGTATTCAGCGCCTACACCGTCACCATCAGAATTTTCGTGAGTGGTAAGAATGAAAGTATCGTAGCTTCCGATCAACTTGGAAAGAGTCTCTTTGAATTCATGCAGATTCATATTTTTTTCTCTCTTCCTCGATTATTTCTTCGATGTGCTGGGCTTTAGGTTCCTGTGTATCAAATTTGAAATGCAGTCTTGGTGTATAACGCAGGTTCAATGAATCAGCAAGCTTCTTTCTTATCACTTTGCTCGCATTGTTTAATCCGGCGAGAGCATCTAATTTTTTTTCTTCGTCCATTACAGTAAAAAAAACTGTTGCATCCCGCATATCAGAAGAGACAATTACATATTCAACATGAACTTCTTCCAAACGACTATCACGAAGTTCAAATTCAATAATGGTTGAAAGAGTTTGGTGAAGAAGTTTATTCAGTCTCTCGACTCTGTGTTGCTGCATTATTCGTAATCCTGCACATCCATAACCTGAACATCGGAATAATTTGTTTCGATAAAAGTAATGATTTCCGAATGGGTTTTATCAATAATGATTGGATCATTTGAGATAACCGAGATACCAACGCCGGCATACTGCCATTTATCCAGTCCGTTGATCTCAGCCACCGACGCATTATAACGGTTTTTTAGTTTTTTGACAATACTCTGTACGATATTTCGCTTATTCTTAAGTGAATGAGATGTAGGAAGATACAAATTTACAAGCACGCTTTTTACAGGCATTGATTATAATTCTAATTTTTTCTTTTCCTCGATCTTAATATATGCATCGATAACATCCCCGACTTTGATATCATTGAAACCAACAATAGAAATTCCGCATTCCTGCCCCTCGGTCACTTCTTTAACTTCATTTTTAAACCGTTTCAGATTTTCAACAGTTCCTTCATAAACTTTGATATCGTCATGGAAAAGTCTCATAAGAGCATTACTTGTGATCTTTCCTTTTGTGACCATACAACCGGCAATAGTGCCGATTTTAGATATTTTAAAGATTTCCCGCACCTCTGCTGTACCAAGATGCTCTTCTCGGATCGTCGGCGCGAGCAATCCCTCAAGAGATTTCTTCACTTCGTCGATAGCTTCATAAATAATATCATACAAACGTATATCCACATGGTTGACTTCTGCTGCTGCTCGGGCTTCTGCATTGGGACGAACATGGAATCCAATAATAATAGCTTTGGAAGCAGTTGCGAGGTCAATATCAGCTTCGACAATACCGCCAACCCCGCGATGAACCACATTGACGCCAACTTCTTCATTGCGTATTTTCTGGAGTGTATCACACAGTGCTCCGACCGAACCGTCAGTATCACCTTTCACTATGAGATTGAGAGAAGTAATCTCGCTTTCCTGTATTTTATCAAATATATTATCGAGAGTAACACCCTTTCCTGTAGCGATCTGTCGCTGTCTTATAACCTGCTGCCTTTTTGAAGTTATATCTTTTGCTTTGCGTTCATCAGTAACTACATTAAGAGTATCACCCGCTTTGGGAACACCGTTCAAACCAAGTATTTGTACAACTCCCGATGGAGGGCATTCCTTAACTTCATTTTGCCTTTCATCAAGCATAAGTCTAACACGACCGTATTGAGCTCCACAAATTATAATATCTCCCGGTTTAAGAACTCCATTTCGTATCAGTACAGTAGCAAGAGGACCCTTGCCCTTATCGAGTTTTGTTTCAATAACCGTACCTTCTGCTTTCTGATTATACCGGGCTGTAAGCTCCTCAACTTCAGAAACCAGTAATATTGTTTCCAGCAGCCCTTCGATACCTTCACCTGTCTTTGCAGAACATTCTACAGATTCGATGTCTCCACCCCATCCCTGAAGACGGATATTTTTTTGAGAAAGCTGAACCTTTACTTTTTCGACATCGGCAGTAGGTTTATCAATCTTATTTATAGCAATAATAAGTGGGATTCCTGCAGCTTTTGCATGATCGATAGCTTCCATAGTTTGTGGCATAACTCCATCGTCTGCAGCAATAACGATAACTGCTATGTCAGTGACTTCAGCACCTCGCGCACGCATTGCCGTAAAAGCTTCATGACCGGGAGTATCAATAAAAGTTATTTTCTTATCATTAAATTCAACCTGATACGCTCCAATATGTTGTGTGATACCACCTGCTTCACCGGCGATAACATTTGCTTTACGGATATAGTCCAATATGGATGTTTTACCATGGTCAACGTGGCCCATAACGACAACGATAGGTGGGCGGTCTTTGACTTCAGATTTGTCTTCATCTTCTATATCAACTTCAAGAATTTCTTTTCCATATTGATCTTCAAACTCAACATCAAAATTGAATTCATCGCAGATCATAATTAGAGATTCGTTATCCAAACGTTGGTTGATGGTAACCATCTTCCCCAATTCCATGAACTTTGCAACGATCGCAGTTGGATTCTTATCCATGATCTTTGCGAGTTCTGATACTGATGTGAATTCACTGATAACGATCTTTGTAATTTCTTCTTCAACTTCTGTTTTTTCTTTTTTATATTTCTTGCGTTTAGGATCTTGTGTAAGGGTTGCTTTTATATTGCCTTTGATCTTTTGCTGATCAAAGAATTTCTTCTGCTTCTCTTCTAGTATTTTCTGTTTTTTATCTTTATATGATTTAGCTTTTTGCTTGTCTTTTTCTTTAGCAGTAGTAGTTTTAGGAGTTCCTGCAGTCGGTTTTTCTTTTGCTTTTGGCTTCTCTTTATCTTTTTGGACGTGTTTTTTAGGAGGATATTTTGGTTTTTCCTGGCGTTTTTCAGGTCTTTTCCCTGGCTCTTTCTTCTCTTCTTTTTTATCTTCTTTCTTTTGAGTTTGCTTCTTTTCTTCTTTT
>MVCT01000118.1 GCA_002049945.1 Candidatus Cloacimonas sp. 4484_140 | reverse complement strand
TATCGCAGATTGAATGACCAGACCTGGGAGCAATTAGTTCAGAGGATCATTCTTGATAAGGCAATTGAAAGATTTGATATTCATGTTTCTCCTAAGGAAGTTGCTGCGAAGATGATCAACGAACCGCCTGAAATGATCACCACTTATGAAGCTTTTCAGACTGATGAACAATTTGATAAAAACAAATATCTACAGGCACTGCAGAATCCTCAAGTGGACTGGACTTGGCTTTCCGGCTACTACGAACAGATCCTGCAATATGAGAAGCTGAGAAATTTTGTGAATGCCGATGTCATCATCACTGATCAGATGGTCATGGAAGATTTCATAAAAAAAGAAACAAAGGTGAAAGCTGATATCATTGTATTTGCTGCAGCTCAGATCGATTCCGTGTATGTTTCTGATGAAGAGATTGCAAAATATTACGATAAAAATCTTGAAAACTATCAAGAAAAGCCTCAACGAAAATTTCGCTATGTTACGCTTCCTTTAGTACCCAGTCCGGAAGACAGGAAAACCGCAGAAGATAAAATCAATAAGATCCATGAATTTGCTATTTCAGGTGAAGATTTTGCTGAGCTCGCAAGAGAATATTCAGAAGGTCCTTCGGGTCCCGAGGGTGGAGATCTGGGTTATTTCACTAAAGGAAAAATGGTAAAAGAATTCGAAGATGCTGCATTTGCACTGAAAATTAATGAGATTAGTGAACCTATAAAAACACAATTCGGCTGGCATGTCATTAAAGCTTTAGATTTTCGAACTAATGAGAATGGTGAAGAAGAAATGAGAGCAAGCCACATTCTTATTAAGGTCGAGCCCGGTGCGGATGCACGAAGAGATATTGAAACTGTTGCTCAAGGATTTTATGAAAATGTTCAAGCAGACAGCTTCACTATTATTGCCGAAGATCATGGACTGGAAGTGAAAGACACAGAACCTTTTGCAGAAGATGCACGCTATATTCAGGGACTTGGCAGAGCGCAGATGCTTATAGATTTTGCTTTCGAAAATAAAGTAGGAGATGTGGCTCCTCCCTATCGAGGCGATAAGGGTGAATATTTCATTGCCCAGATCTCTTATGAAATCGGAAAGCATTATAAACCCATTGAAGATGTGAAGAAGGAAATTTATGATAAGATCGCAATGCGAAAAAAGATGAAATTGAAAAAAGAAGAAGCTGAAGCAATCGCTCCAATTCTTACTGCGGAAAATTTTACGGAAATAATAAAAGACAACGATCTTAAAGTCGTTAATACGGATTTTATTTCAGAAACCAGTTTCATTCCCGATGTGGGACGTGAAGTCAAACTTGTTCAAAAAATGATAGAGCTGAAAACACCCGGTTCAATTACTGATGTTATAAGAGGAAACAAAGCGTACTTTATCGCAAAGATCGTTGAATTCCAAGCTCCTGATATGGCTAAGTTCGAAGAAAAGAAAGAAGCTCAAAGAATTCAGGTAGAGAATCAGCTCTTCAATCAAAATTATAATCAATGGTATGCCAAAACGAAAGAAGATGCGAAAGTTAAAGACTGGCGCAGCAAGTTCTTCCGGCTCTAATCTGGATAAATTATATAAAAATAGGGCGAAAGAAATTTCGCCCTTTTTGTTATTGTAAAAAAATATCTTATTGTAATTTATGGTCCGGGAAATCTGCTTCGTTAGGACAAATAACTATGATTTCACCGGTTTCATAATCGCCGCTTGCAATATATTTATCACCATGTCCATTTTCAGGACACTCATAAGCATGACGTAGATAACCGGTACGAACCAGTTCTACAAGATCACCTGAAAAGGATTGCTTTCTCTCAAACATATAGTTGTCAATAGCATCTCTTACTTTTTTCATATTTTCAATACACAGGTCTGTTTTTTCCTGCGCTTTCACATTATAGAACTGGGGAACAAGAAGAATGATAGCGAGGGCAATTATCGCTATAATGCTTATAACCGTATAAATTGAGAATCCCTTACTATTTCTGAGCATTATTATCTCCTAAAAATTTTGTATAAATGAATTTCAACGTTCTGTTCAGTCAAGTTTTTAATCTAATTCTTTGTTATCAAATCTTTTGCTAAAAGAAATAGGGATGAGGGCTTTGATCTTCACATTCTTACCATGATTTATTTCAATTACCTTTCCCTGCATCTGTTCAATTTTGTACAACATCTCACTAAGTTCTCTGTAATTCGTTTTAATGAGCATTAGTTTTTTATTCGTTTTCGTCACGATTCGGGATTCTTTTACTGCCTTCCGGGCTGCTTCAGTATAAGCTTTTATCAAACCACCGATACCGAGTTTGATCCCTCCAAAATATCTAACGACAACAAGCAAGACATTCAGTAACTTATACCCTTCAAGCACTTTTAAGATTGGAGGTCCTGAAGAATGTGTCGGTTCTCCCGCATCAGTAGCATATTCTCTTATAGAATCCCCGTCAATCAATCTATAGGCATAAACAATGTGTGTAGTTTTCCTGAATTCAACTTCAACTTGTTTGAGAATTGTGTTCACGTCAACCAATGAAGTAACATTATAGATCCTACCGTGGAACTTTGAATTTTTTATATTCAATTTGATCCACTGAGAATCCTTTATTGTCTTATACTGCTCTATCATTTTTGTTTTGATAAATAATGCAGAGTTTTTGTCAATATTTGTTGACATTATTTTACTGTCAAGATGTGTTACAACCGTGAAAGAAATTATTCTTGTCAGTGCATGTCTTCTTGGATTGCGTTGTTGTTATAATGAATGTAATAACACCGATCAACTAATTTTAGATTTGAGAAAAAAATGTATCCTTATTCCGGTATGTCCGGAACAACTCGGTGGCATGCAAACACCTCGCCCACCTTCCTTCTTTATTAAAGGAGACGGTTCTCAAACACTTGAGGGAATTGATAATCTCATAAACGATCGGAATGAAAATGTTTCTTCACACTTTCGAAAGGGCTCTGAAGAAGCCCTTAAAATTTGTCGGCTTTTCAATATTAAAACTGCGATCCTCAAAGATAAAAGCCCTTCCTGTGGTACTCATCAAATTTATTTAAAAGAAAAATTGACAAAAGGTATGGGAGTGACTGCTACAATACTTAAATTCAATGGCATACGTGTTATGTCGGAAAATGATATAAGGAGACCAGATGAAAGGAAAAACTAAATGGTTTAGTAAAAACAAGGGATACGGATTCATTACCGGTGACGATGGTAATAAGGATTATGTTGCTTTTGACAAAGAAACCTCTGATGCTTTGTATGAATTAAAGCGATTCAATTATAAAAAAATCTACAATCATCCGTGGATAAAAAAAGAGAAATTTACTATTCGTCGTGGCATGATAATTCTCTTTGACAAATACATGGGCGATCTTAAAAAAAAACATGTTGACTCAAAAATTTTTAATCACTTTCTTAATCATAAAAGCGAGCAGTATCTCAAAGATACGAATGATGTAGAAAAAGTACGCGATTTCATCGCTACAATGACAGATCGCTATTTTAACCAAGAGCTCGAAAATTATATTCTTCCGGGAAGAGCAATTTAATAACCAAATCATCTAATATAGGATTCCTATGGACGTAAATGTATTTGCAAAAGATATAGAAGACCTGAAAGAAAAAATACTAGAATTGCGGAGGTATCTTTGACGTAGAGACCAAAAATGCAAAGATATCCCAGCTCGAAAAAGAAATGAGCAGTCCTGATTTCTGGAATGATCAGGAGCGTGCACGGAAAATATCAGAAAACCTGAGCAGTCTGAAAGAAGATATCGAAACTGCGGAGAAGATTACACAATCTCAGGAAGAACTTGAAGCTTTCCTTGCCATTCTGCTGGAGGAAAAAGATTTAGAATTAGAAGTGGAAGCAGAGAGAAAATTAGCACAAACAAAAATATTTCTTGATAAATTAGAAACACAACTGATTCTAAGTGACCCATACGACAAAAAGAATGCCATTCTGGAAATTCATCCCGGAGCCGGTGGAACAGAATCCCATGATTGGGCAGAGATGCTCCTTCGAATGTATGTTCGCTGGGCAGAAAACCAGAATTTTCAAGCTGAGCTTATGGATAAGCAGCCCGGAGACGTTGCCGGCATCAGTTCCGTAACTTTGGAGATAAAAGGCAAATATGCCTATGGTTATCTAAAGTCGGAGATAGGTATTCATCGGCTTGTCCGCATCTCTCCTTTTGATGCCAATAAACGACGGCACACTTCTTTTGCTTCTGTATTTGTGTATCCGGAAGCTGATGATACGATAGAAATTGAAATAAATGAAAATGATCTAAGAATTGACACATTTCGCGCGAGTGGGGCAGGTGGACAACATGTAAATAAGGTCAGCAGCGCAGTTCGTATCACACATATTCCCACAGGTATCGTAGCACAATGTCAGTCTGAGCGCTCTCAGCTACATAATAAAGATAATGCAATGAAGGTCTTGAAATCCCGTCTTTATCAAATGTATAAAGAAGAGCAGGATAAGGAGCGCCAAAAAATTGAAAACGAGAAAAAAAGTATCGAATGGGGCAACCAGATCCGTTCCTATGTATTTCAGCCCTACTCAATGGTTAAAGACCATCGTACCGACGAGCAAACTGGAAATGTTCAAGCTGTTATGGACGGAAATATTGACCAATTCATCGATGCTTTTTTAAAAAATAAATCATTGAATAAATAGAGGTTCTCATGGATAATGAAAATCAACTCATTCATGCGAGAAAAGAAAAACTTGGACGCCTGCTCGAAATGGGTGCAAATCCATTCCCCACAAAAGCAGAACGTACTCATAAAATCAGAGAGATTTTTGATGACCCTGAGTCATTTATTGATAATAAAACTACTTTAGATGTTGTCGGCAGAATTCGCTCTCTCAGAAAAATGGGTAAAGCAAGTTTCTGCCATGTCGAAGATGAAACTGGAAAAATTCAAATATATATTAAACGCGATGATATCGGGCAGGAAAAATACAAGATATTCAAACAATGTGATCTTGGCGACTTCGTGCATGTTAAGGGCTTTGTTTTCTATACTCAAACCAACGAGCTTTCCATTCATGCAGAGGAATTTACTTTCCTTGCCAAAGCTATCCGACCTCTTCCTGTAGTGAAAGAAAAGATCGAGAATGGCAAAAAAATTGTATATGATCAGTTCGCCGACAAAGAACTGCGCTACCGCAAGCGCTATCTTGATCTTCTCCTCAATCCGGAAGTGAAAGAAACCTTTAAAACACGTAGCAAGATAATCAAAATGATGAGAGAATTTCTTGATGCAAGAGGTTATATCGAAGTAGAAACTCCAATCCTCCAGCCGCTTTACGGCGGTGCCGCTGCACAACCTTTTATAACCAAGCACAAAAAACTCGACATGGAACTATATCTTCGAATTGCAGACGAACTCTATCTAAAACGGCTGATCATCGGCGGCTTTGAAAAAGTGTATGAAGTGTGTAAGGATTTTCGCAACGAAGGTATGGACAGAACCCACAATCCTGAATTCACACAAATAGAATTGTATGAAGCTTATGCAGATTATAATGACATTATGGATCTTGTCGAAGATATGTTAACAGGCATTGCTCAGGAAGTATGCGGTACTTTAAAAATCAAATATGATGCGCATACAATTAATCTCACAAAACCATGGCAGCGCAAACCTATGCTTGAACTCATCAAAGAATATGCTGGAATTGATGTTGAGAATTCAAATATGGATGAGCTTCTTGCTTTTTGCAAAGAACATGAGATCGAACTCGATGTGAAGAGCTTGAACTCATCAAAGAATATGCTGGAATTGATGTTGAGAATTCAAATATGGATGAGCTTCTTGCTTTTTGCAAAGAACATGAGATCGAACTCGATGTGAAGAATTTTGGAAAGATCATCGATGAGATTTTCAAACGTTTTGTGGAGGACAATCTTATCCAACCTACTTTTGTGATAGATTACCCCAAAGAGATATCACCACTTGCAAAATCCAAACCCGAGAATCCTCAACTTGTTGAACGCTTTGAGATATTTATCGGCGG
>MVCT01000117.1 GCA_002049945.1 Candidatus Cloacimonas sp. 4484_140 | reverse complement strand
TCCACACGCAGCGAATATTTGTTCATGATTCTATATCTGAGGAATTCAAAAGGAAATTTGTTGAAAAAACAAAAAATATTAAACTCGGACACCCTCTCGATGAGAAGGCATTTCTAAATTGCATGATCTCTGAACGGGAAGCAATTCGAGCAGAGAACTGGATCAATGAAGCAGTTGAACATGGAGCAGAAATTTTATGTGGAGGAAAAAGAGAAGGAACAAAACTCGAAGCAACTATTCTAACCAAAACTACACCCAAAATGAAGGTCGAGAAGAACGAGGTTTTTGCACCGGTTGTGACACTTACACCTTTTAAGGAATTCGAGCGTGCAGTTGAGATGGTAAATAATTCTATCTATGGACTCCAAGCCGGAGTCTTTACAAATAATTTGAAGCACATCAAATATGCTTTCAAGGAACTCGAGGTTGGAGGTGTGATCATAAATAACACCCCTACCTTCCGAGTTGACCGGATGCCCTACGGCGGTGTGAAAAATTCAGGTTTCGGACGTGAAGGAGTCCGCTATTCGATTGAGGAGATGACCGAGTTGAAGTTGTTGGTCATATAATTACGCTTCTAATTAAAAGAAACAAAAGCAAAATAATATCTGCACCACAGAGGGCACAGTGGATACAGAGAATAAAGAGAAAATTATTATAATTACGCTTATGTGATTCCACATATTTCTGCTCGTTCTCCCGAAAGCTTTCTTGATATTTGGGGACGCGGTTTTTTGAAAAGTTTTACGTTGATTTTTTTTGTAGAAGAGAATAAATATTTTCGAAATACAATTTCTTTGACAATAGTGTTCCCAAATGCAATTTGGGAACAAGAAGGAAATTGCTTGTGATATAATCTATTCACCCGAAAAATATAAAAACACTGAAAGCGAGAATGCAAATTCTCGCCTTCTTAACATAATCTGGATTCCCTCTTTCGGAAGGAATGACATGCCATATTTATTTGGAATTACCTTTTCTAAAGTGATATTTTCTCTGCCTGCCACGGCGTAGCGTAGCGAAGACGGATGGTTACCTCTTTTTTGGTTTATCAGAGTTTAGAATGAGAGCTATTTACCTTACCAAAAAATAACTTCCCCTTCCTCGACCGTGAAAATCCTCGGATCGGGATGAAGCGTCTCCTCTTCTACTTTATATAAAGATTCCGGATAATAATATTCAAACACTAAAGAGTCGGCAGTTGCAGTTGTATCAATGATCTCTTGCCATTCGTCCTCAGTCCAAACAAACCAGGTATAAGTGCTGTCAATTTTGACCTTATTGATTCCCCCATGACCTGTTTTATGCATTACGAACTCATTATTTACTTGTTCACGTAGATCAACAGCTTCATTATCATATGCAATAACATCACCCTCTTCACTCAAAATAAAAGGTGCGCCTGCTGGAATTGGTTCATATTTCGGTTTTTCTTTACCTTCGACTATGATCGTGTCCACAACTTCATAAAATACAGGGAGATACGCAATATTTCTACCCATGTCTGAGAAAGTGATATTCCTCATACTATCCACACTTCCCCAGTGAATGGGCTTCCAATCATTATCATTGAAAACCGCAATATAGGCAAAGGGTTTGTCCTGATTTACAGGAACTATCACATCAGAAACCTGTACATATTTATCAGTCACATCTTTGAAATTTTTATATCCCAGCCATGGCGGAGCTTTTATGGAATCGGGCAGTATTTCGGCAAGTGTACCTTGTTCCTGCGAGAAGAGTTTCCTATATACTTTTGCGATCCTTTTTTGCAGATTATAACTTCCTGGATTTGCTTCAGAACCCATAAAAGGCATCACTTCTCCATCCGGCAGAATGATAGCATTCCACGCATGATTATTGGAACGATCAGGCCAGTATGGAGTGAAATCACTTGTCAAAGCCAATCCATTAGCACGCATTGCATAGATGGAAAAATTGGTCATATCTTCGCATCTGCCAAACCCATTCTTGAGCATTTCTTCGAGCCCCAGATCGGCAGGATGATAATAAAACACATCTTTAAAAGTAAACATCTTCCGTGCTGAATCGTTGATGGAATAGGCAAGTTCAAGTGGATCTTTTGCGGAGTCTCGTAAAGAAGCAAACTCATACCAGAAATATAATCTCCAGTTAGATAATGGCTCTGATGAGCCCCTGTATGGCAGTATGTATTCTCTAAAATCATCCCAGCTATATTGGTTTGTCCAGGGTAAGGTTTCATAAGCAAGAAATGCCATATCAATATGAGTAGTGAGGAGATCAGCTGACATTGTCGTTACATCCTCTCTTTTTTCTATCAGCTTGTAGCGCAGGTCTCCGATCTGTGTTTCAAGTGAATCGATATAAGCTTGAACTTCCAATGCAGTATCGAAATCCATAACATTCAAAGCCACCGGATTTCCGAGAGAATCGACGAGTGAAACGTCTGCGAAACAGTGGTCGGGCATAAAAGCGATCAGAAATGATGCAGCTTCCAATTTAAGCGGATGATCTTTGTAATGATACAGGACTTTTAAAAGTTCTTTTTTGTTGCTGCCTGCTTCTTCAAGACTTTCAAGCACTTTTTCACGATACTGCTTGGGAATAGATGGAGCTATCTTTTTTACTGAATAGGGCTGTAAGATCGAACAGGCATTGATCATTACAAATAATGCAAATATTAAAAAGAGGTATCTGATCTTTTTCACAGGATTCCTTTTATTTTCCTGCTCCGACTGTAACCTTCTTGAATCGGGATGGTGCAGCACCGTGTGACATCTCAGCTCGCTGTCCCGGCTGTCCTTTTCCACAATTCGGCACGCCGTAAAGCTGCCATTCTTCTTCACCGCAAATGGCATCGCAGCTCTGCCAGAACTGAGGTGTTATTCCCTGATAAGTGGGATTCTTCACCATTCGTACTTTCTTGCCGTTCTTGATTTCCCATCCGATTTCTGTAGTGAACTGGAAATTCAATCTGCGCTGGTCAATGCTCCATGTTTTGTTGGTTTCAACGAAAAGTCCATTCTTTGTATCTGCAATAAGCTCATCCAATGTTCCCTGCACAGGCATAAGCGAAATATTTATCATTCGGATCATAGGAATATTGCTGTACCCGTCAGCACGATTACAGCCCCTGCTTCGCTTGTCGCCGATTACGTGTGCCAGCTCCCTATTAGTGAGATACATCTTATACAGTCCGTTCTGTATCATATGGTAACGCTGAGCACCTACACCGTCATCATCGTATCCAAAAGTAGCAAGCCCGGTCGGAACTGTGGAATCCGCAACGAGGACAGTCAGGCGCGGAAAGCAAAGCAACAGCTTCTTCACGAACCCTCTCGGCATTTTCCACGAAAGGTGTACTAAGTATGAACTCATAACCCATTTGAGTATGCTGTCCCCCATGGGATTGCGGATAGGAACGCGTTTGTACATTGGGTCCATCAACTGCCGTAGCATAATATCCCGCTCCGCTTCGAAGGAGTATCTGCTCGATAAAAGTGCCTTCTGTTGTTGCAAGCCATTGATGCTCTCTCCAGAAATTCATTTCAGACTCAGCAACCTTGATCTTTTCATCCTTTCTGAGAATTGAATCGATCTTAAAAAGCAGATCCAATTTTTCTTCAAGAGGTACTTTAAAGGGATCGATCAAATAGGGTGAAGTCCAGATGTCCTGTTGTACAGGTTCCGGAGCAAGACGAACACTGTCTTTGCGAAGAGTCGCCGATGCTTTTGCGATCTCAACTGCGCGCTTTGCAACGATCTTTATTTCAGGTTTAGTTACAATAGAGCTTGAAGCAAATCCCCACGAACCGTTCGCAATAACTCGAATCCCGAAACCAATACTCTCTGTATTATTCAGCGTCTCAACTTCCCCGTTCTTCACATAGATCCTCTGATTCTTCGACTGAATAATTCGTATATCAGCATAGGAAGCGCCGTGCAATACTGCGGCATCCAGGGCTAATTGTGTTAGGTTTTTCATTGAAAACTCCTTTCACTCATTATCTTAATAAAATAATTTTGCCAATTTCCGTATTATTGTTTTCATGGATTTTAACAAAATATATTCCGTTAGTTGATTTTTTATTATTATCATCATAACCATTCCACTCCGCATAAAATCCGAAATCCGATCCGCCAGTGGGCGGACGAAATCCCAAATCTTTTACCAACTGTCCCTTGATATTGTATATCCCTACTGAGAGATTTGTTGCTGATTTATCATTTGTATAATAATAGATAACTGTCGAGCCGGAAGAGGGTTGTGGATAGATGAAAAGGGAACCTTTCATGCCAGCAGGTTCTTCATCAACTGCATAATAGGAATCGGGTGGATCGGTGGTATATTTGACGGCAAGCTCATTTTCCAGAGGTGTAGCACTTGCTGGATAAATATTCGCATAAGTATAAAGGACTCCATCAGATTGGATAAGATTCTCTATACCAACTGTTGAGTAGTTACTCGTGGCATCAGGATTGCTGATTGTATGATAGTTGCATTGCATCTCTCCATTGCCGCTTGCTGTAGGATAGTATGCAGGATCGAAGAGAATGAGCTCGAATTTTTCTACAGAAACATCATCAAACCTGTTGAAACACTTGTTCCATTCAATGATGAATCTGTTATTGGGCTCATCATAATAATGACATATCCTCATATCATGATGGAAGGTACTGTCCCCTATTGTATATGCCTCTCCAATAAGGTCATCCCAGTATGCACAGACCTGTCCGTATGGGCCAAGCGCCGAAGGGATATCCCAATTTCTGAAATTCGTCCAATCATTGGTTATGAAAGATATCCAGCCATTCGAGCATACTGTGATCTCATCAAATGCTTCATCGTAATAAGTGAATGTGAATGGCAAAGGAATAGTGCTCGATTCATCATCAGCCATATAAATGACTTGACCCGTTCCACCTTCATCAGGATCGATTTCTATCCAATTATAAGTCGGGACCTCATCATAATCGATATCATAACTGTCATAGGCATAATAGCCAAACTCATCCGGTCCGGTTGGAGCAGTATTATCGATCGGACCCACTTCGAGAGAGAAATATACCTGTGTTATTCTGCCATCAACATCAGTAAGCATAAGTGCAAATGGAATATTCCTTCCTATGAAGCAATTGCTTTCTATCTCTACATCAAAGATTCCTGAAGAATTAGAATTCATTGGAATCAAGCCAAAATCGAAGCCGGCAGAAGTCACATTTGCTGCATCGCTGTGCACCTCCAGTGTGCCCTGAATACTATTTCCATCGAGAGAACCGATATTTTCGATCGTAACCTGGATCTCATCGTTCTGTCCGGGCTCGAGCCATCCGCTTGCCGAATTCACTATCACATCAGTTACTTCAAATAGAAGAGACGATACAATTAATGAGAACTTTGCAGTTGCACCGGTTGAGATATTTAGAGTAAATTCCAGCACCTCATTATCAGGACATGCTGCATCGATTTCTATCTCATAGCCCTGCTGGCTTGTGGCATCCGGAGCAATATCACCAAAATTCTTGGTTGGAGTTGTAATAGAAACCATCGAACTGCTTGAACTCAGTGTAGCAGAAACACTATAAGCTGTGGATGTTCCAAAATTTTTTAATGTTAAATCTATATCCAAAGTAGTTCCAGCTTGCATTGCAGAAGTTGCTTCATATACATACAAGCCCACATCGACTGCCTGCTCAAGCACATCGATCGTATCAACAAAAGCTACAAAATTTGGTGAAGTGATAACTATCTCAATCTCACCTTCACTTTCTGAAGCAAATGGAATGATCGCCTGCCCATTTTCAAGCATTGCAACT
>MVCT01000116.1 GCA_002049945.1 Candidatus Cloacimonas sp. 4484_140 | reverse complement strand
ACTATGATCGTGTCGGATCGTAAAATATTTTTACTGAACAGCAAGATAAAATATATAATTATTAGATACCTTATCTTCATTACTTACCTCCAATTATTTTCGATTGCCATTATACTCCTTATATTATGTTCTCTATTTGATGAGTAATTCACACAAGTATCTGTTTCAGTCCCAATATACAGCCCTCACATTTCAATTTCACTTTTCATATAGAATACCTCTCTAATTTGGGAAGTAAGATAGAGAGGCAGTCGCTATTTGAATTTGTTCTTAATAATATAATTCATAATTTTTTACTTTGGTATTTTAAAATATTATCAAATATGAGAATTATTAAGCTGAATGATTTATACTTTCATGAAAATATTTTGTCAAATTTATTTTGTTTTTACTAAATATTTTTTTTCCCCTTCCACGACATAGCATGCTGCATTGGAATAAGTATCTAATTTCTATGTTTGTGTTTCTCGACGGGATAAACACGTCTCTATTCAATTATTTTTTACAACAATTGATTTAAATCAGTAAAAAAATCTGGATTCCCAATCCCCGATATGTCGGGGGGAATGACAAGTGGGACTAATATTTGTTTCTCGCTCTTCACCCATCTCTCTTCGCTTTTCGCTCCTCGCTCTACGCTCTTCTAATACTTGATTTCCGAAAAAATTAAAACGAACCTACAAAACTTCCAAACTCCTCAAATGAATTTTCTTATGAAGGTGATGGCTGAGATAAGTTCGGAAAATCGTGTTGATAGTTTTTATGTCCTGCTCGGTAATTTCAAATGATTCCAAATTATGAAGATTTTTGAGTGTCAGCAGCAATTTTCTGGTTGATTCGTTTATCTGAAAATGCTCTGTTGCAGCCCTCTTTCCGGCACAATTACTACATATAAATCCATTATGAACAAAAGATATGCCATGAAAAAGCTCACTGTTTTGAGTTCCGCAAACCTGGCATTGAGCAAATTTCAGAGAGAATCCAAGAAAGCTGGCAACGCGCAGCAAGAATCTCCAAAAAACCATAATATGATTATTTTTCACTCCTGGAAGGTATTCATAAAATTTTGTAAGTAGAACATAAAATTTTTCATGATCATCCTCCCCGAACATAAGCTGAAGATACAACTCCGCAGCAGCATGCGCAAGTGCGGTCATATTAAGATCAGAGGTAAGCAAATTATGATCATCGATGAGCGAGATCTCTTTGAGCAAAGAAAGCGTAGTGTCCTTTTTGTAAATAACGATCTCATAATTTCCTAGTAGCTGGATCAGGCCATAATATTTATTCTTAGGATTGCGCGTTCCTTTTGCTATTACTCCAATATGTCCGAATTCCTTAGAAAAAAACTGTATGATCTGGCTGGTATTGCTGTATTCGGTAACTTTCAGGACAATGGCTTCGCACTTCTTAATCCGCTGGCTCATTTTATTTTATTCGACGGTAACGCTCTTTGCCAGATTTCTCGGCTGGTCAACATCAAGTCCTCTCAATACTGCAACATGATATGCAAAAAGTTGAAGCGGAATTACGGTCAGAAGCGGCGTAAGTGCTGGCAGCGTTCTTGGAATAAAGATTATATCATCAGCAAGATTCTCCAATCCGTTACTCGGCTCATTGGCAATAGCAATGATCTTACCTTTTCGTGCTTTCACCTCTTCCATATTGTTCAAGATCTTCCCATATACAAAATCATCCGGAGCAACAACGATAACAGGCATATTTTCATCGATCAAAGCAATAGGTCCATGCTTCATTTCTGCTGCTGGATATCCTTCTGCATGGATGTAGGAGATTTCTTTCAGCTTCAGCGCACCTTCGAGTGCAACAGGATAGTTGATTCCCCTGCCGAGATAGAGTGCATTCGTGGTATCTTTGTACTTTTTCGCAATAACCCGAATTTCATCATTCATATTAAGGATCTCACCAACCTTTCCCGGTATCGATTTTATTTCCTTAATATATCGAGCACCATCCTGCGGTGATACAATGCGCATTCTTCCGAGCAAGAAAGCAAGCAGGAAAAGCACTGTTATTTGAGAAGTAAAAGCTTTTGTGGATGCAACGCCGATCTCTGCTCCCGCATGTATGTATGAACCAAAATCAGTTTCACGAGCAATGCTGCTGCCCACTACATTTGTGATACCCATGACTTTTGTGCCACGTGCCCGGGCTTCTCTAAGCGCAGCAAGTGTATCTGCTGTTTCGCCGGATTGGCTGATCACGATCACAAGAGTTTCAGGACCCAAGATCGGGTCGCGGTATCTGAACTCAGAAGCATATTCCACGCGCACGGGTACTTTTGCTATTTCCTCAATAAGATACTGCCCGACCAGTCCTGCATGCCACGAGGTTCCGCACGCAACAATGCAAATATTCCTAATGCTGTTCATCTCATCGATGGAAAGGGAAATTCCTCCAAGCCGAGATGTGTTATACATATCCATTATTCTGCCACGGAAAGCATTAGCTATCGTAGTTGGTTGCTCGAAGATCTCTTTCTGCATAAAAAAATCATACTCACCTTTATCGATCATGGAAATATCCCAGTTGATCTTGATGATCTCGCGCTGCACCTCGTCATCGGCAATTGTCTTTATTGTGAAATCATTAGCTGAGATCTCTACAGTTTCATCATCCTGAAGATAGATAACATTTTTGGTATGCACGACCAATGCAGCAGCATCGGAAGCGATAAAATTCTGCCCTTCCCCCACACCGATAATGAGTGGACTTCCCCTGCGTGCAGCATAAAGTTTATCAGGAATATCCCGATTAATAGCTGCGATACCGAGAGTTCCTTCCACCTGCTTAAGCATCATGCGAATAGCAGTATGCATATCTTTGCATTGGACATAGAATTGCTCAATAAGATGAGCTATAACTTCGGTATCTGTGTCACTTACGAAGGTATGCCCTTCTCGCTCTAGTTTCTCTCGAAGGACTTTATAATTCTCAATAATCCCATGAGCATTTAGGGTTGTCGGTTCGCCATGTGTAGCCCAGCGTGTATGTGCAATACCCAAATGAGCTTCGAAATTCACTCCTTTTGGAATCGACTGCTCCAGATCAACGATCTTGCCTTCTTTTTTGTGAATAACAAGCTCATCATCAGAATTTATGATAGCGATTCCTGAAGAATCATACCCACGATATTCCAGACGCTTGATGCCTTCAATAACAATTGGAAGCGCTTGTTTATTTCCTATATAACCAACTATTCCACACATGACTACTCCTTTCTAAAAATGTGCGATGCGACCTGAATTCCCTTTTCCTCATTCACAGTTTGAAGAACAAAAAATCCAGCCACAAAGAAAAGTGCAATACTCAAGATAGCCCAACGCTGACTGTGTAAGATCAGCACGAGCAATCCATACAATAAAGGACCAATAATTGCAGCAGCTTTGCCACTTACTGCATAAAAACCAAAAAATTCTGCATGTTTATCTTCGGGTGTGAGAAGTGAAAATAATGACCTGCTTGCAGACTGGCACGACCCGATCGCAACACCTGCCAGGAGCCCGACTCCGTAAAACTGCGTTACATTCGTGCAGAAAAACGCCCATATAACCACTGCGATCCAGATAAGCAATGTAATTGATATTGTCCGTTTTGCACCAATTCTGTCAACAACAAAGCCAAAAATAATTGCTCCAATAAAGGAGGTAATATTTGCCAGCACGAAATAAATAATAAGCTGCGAACTGGTCATGCCGAAACGCTGTGCTCCGTATATCGCTGCGAACACTATAACAGTTTTGATGCCGTCATTATAAATAAAAAATGAGATCAAAAATCTGGAAAGTTCTTTCAAATCCTTAATACGATGAAAAGTATTCTTTATGCGTTTGTACCCAACTTTGATATAATTCAACTTTTGAGTCTGCCGCTTTGTTTTTGATTCTTTTAAGAAAACAAATATTGGAATTGCAAACACGCCGAAGAATACTGCGATCAAAGGGAAAACAAGAGGTACATTGGTTTCAATGAACAGGTAGGAAAGAACAAGTGCGCTCAGTCCCCCGATATAGCCGATCCCCCATCCCAGACCAGACACCTTCCCCAGATTTTTCTTTGTGGTTATCTCCGGAAGGAAGGCATTATAAAATACATTACCGCCCTCATAACCGATATTTGCGATCATAAAAATCAGCATACCCCATATCACAGTACCAGCGCGGGCAAAATATAATAATCCGGTAAAAAACACGGAGATGTAACAGAATACAAAAAGGAATTTCTTTTTTGAGCGTGTGTAATCTGCAATTGCTCCGAGAATTGGTGAAATAAGAGCAACAATAAGCATGGAAAGACTAACAGAAAGTCCCCAGAGTGAATCTCCAATTCCTTCTTTGCCAACTACAACTGACTTGAAATACACGCTGTAAACAACCGTTACTATGACCGTTGTGAACGAAGAATTTGCGAAATCATAACTGAGCCAGCCGAGTATGTTCTTTTTCATTTTGTTAAAACAATAAGTTTTTCATTCCAGTTTTATTTTGGTTAGGAATAAAGAATTTTAAACAACGAATTAACACGAATTTTCGCGAATGATAATAAAAATGAAGAATTAAATAGTTCATTATTATTTTTCTGAATCCTTGAGTTATTTAAAGAACTGAATTCGAAGCTAAAGGTTGTCATTCCCCCCGACATATCGGGGATTGGGAATCCAGTACTGGCTCTTCGACTTATGACAAATAATTCAATGAAAAATTGAACAGATAGCTTATATTTCTGTGGAAATAACTCAATATTCCAATCTGTCACGGCGTAGTGTAACGAAGACGGATGTTGATTATAAGCAAAGTAATTATGAATCATTATTCGATTTTTTTGATTTGGAATGCCGACCATCGATTGGAGATTTTTGATTGCAGATTTCGGATTGCGGATTTTGCCATCTTCTCAAATCATTAATCATCATTCAATATCTTTATAAAAATAAAAAAAAGCCCTTTAAGAAAAAGGGCTCTAAAAAGTTGATATTTACTTATCCTGCTGCAACTGCTCAATATATTCCAACTGCTGCTTTGCTTTGTAGTAATTTGATGAGGTATCAAATTTTTTCACAATAAGAGTGTAATATTCCTTTGCTTTTTCATACTCATCGGTGGCAAAATAATGCTCTGCGATATTAAATGCGATTTGAGGAACATTGTAGGAATCGGAAAATTTCTTTATCAAGCGAGCAAGATACTCATAGTAGGCATCATCACCTTCGGTCAGTCTTGTGCATTCTGCAAGCCCCATCCATGCAGCTTCTTTGAGCAGAGGATCGTGAATTTTGGACTTTGCTTTTTTGAAATACATCTCAGCCAGCTCTACGTCTGGATCACTCTTTTCGATATTGATCTTACCAAGATACAGGTATGATAGTCCACTATATTTTGAGGAACCATACTCATCATGCACCGCAGAAAATGCTTCTTCAGCTTTATCTAATAGATCGTCTTGATAGAGCGCAAGGGCATTGTCGAACTGCCGCAGTGCAAGCTGGTCCACTTTGCCGGAACGGGATGTCAATACAACGACCAAAATAATGACCACTATTAGCGCCGCAGCGCCAAGAGCCACCTTTTTCCAGTGATTTTGGACAAATTCCGAGAAGAGCAGTGCAGTCGTCACAAACTTATCTTCTTTTATGTTATGGTGTTTATGCCGTTTGATTTTCTTTGCCATTTTAACTTTCCTTCATGATTTTCAATAGGACACTTATTTTGATGCTGATATTATTTGTCAAAGGATAAATATCCAATTTTTTTATGAGCCAGTTCCTGGTTTTTTATTCCATGAAAAAAGATGCAGCTTTCCCCCGATTCCTACGATCGTGATGTACAAGGGCTGCAAAATTGCCCATAATGGAAAAACTGAAAGTGATTTGTTGTTCAAATCAAAACGCTTGATACCTCTTCGCAGAATGACATATTCTCCTATTGCTTTTAGCAACCACGCACCTGCAGCATAAAGAGGAACGAATAAAAGCCCGATGATGATCAGCACATTTAGTAAAAATACATCTGCAAGATAGAGATAAAATTCAATATTCAGGGAAATTTGAGATTTTTCGTTTGAAGCCCAGCGTGTGCGCTGATTAAGAAAATTTCCAGGTCTTGTTTCTGATTTCGTGAGTGCATGGGTCTCTTTGCCAAATGCGAACCGAATCTCAAAACCTTCATTTTTAATAAGCTGCATCAACAGTACATCATCGCCGGAAATATGATCTTTTATGCTTTCGTAACCCTTCACTTTCTCAAAAGCTTCTCTTGCAAAACTTAGATTCTGTCCACTGCAGGAAAATGCTTTACCTATTCCAAGTGCACCGGCGGCTGCGAAAAAAAGTCCTATCGTATCAATATATTCATATTTTTGGAATAAAGTCGCTTCTTTCCAATTCGGAATAAACGGAATAGACAAACCTGCAACCATCCCCAATAGTAATAGGAAGCAAGATCAAATTATCACTTTTTTTTTGAAAATCCTGAACTATGCGAGCAGTATTATCATCAGACCCGTCATCTGCTATAATGATCTCATATTTATCTTCCGGATAATCCTGATTGATGAGAGAAGTGAGGAGTTGAGGAATTGTGTTTTCTTCATTTCGTGCTGCCACAACCACAGAAACAAAGGGTTGGGCATTCATTGCTGCAGTGTATTTCCTTCCCATTCCCCTGTAAAATATTCCAAGATAGATAAGATAATATAGAAGAAGGACACTTAGAATAATTATAAGAATGATCATTCGGTTCGGTGTGACCTAATACTTTTCTTGTACCGCATTGTGCGATAATATTCATCCATATCTATGTAGAGAGTATCTATACTCAAGTCCTGGTAACCAATTGGCTCAAAGTTATAACCCAGACTGTCTGAAAGTATTGTCGGTTCGGTCCCCCTTATAAATATTTCATCAGTGACTTCTTTTTCAAAGGGCTGGGCAAGCAATCCGGTCTTCTCGGAAATCGTTACATGAATAATATTATCGGGTTCGTGAAACTCAAAAAGCTTTTTGTTCACGATCGCTTCTCCTGTTGAATCTTTGGGGGAGCTGTTATACACAGCCCTTTTCATAATATAGGGCCAGGGAGGTACTGCAACATACGCGCCAGCCTGTCCTTTGCCCAATGTGATATTATCATCAAAACCGACCCATATTCCAAGAACGAGTTGTGTCGTATATGCGATACACCATGCATCCTGATAATTATCCGTCGTACCTGTCTTCCCTGCTGCAGGCAGATAGAAGCCACGCCATCGAATTCCGCCAGCAGTTCCCCCATCCACAACAGATTGCATCAAATTTGTCATAAGATAGGCAATTTCCTCACTAATAACCTGTGAGGAATGAGGAAGGTGTTCCTCGAGCATTTTTCCTGTTTCATCATCAATTCTTTTGATGTAGATGGGATCAATACGCTTGCCGCCATTTGCAAATGGGCAGTAAGCAGAAATGAGCTCAGCCGGATAAACTTCTGCAGAACCAAGTGATAGTGCAGGGAATGGATATAAGGGACTGTCAATGCCAAGACGCTCTGCATATTTTATCACTTCATAAGGAGTTAGATGCATGAATATCTTTATCATCGGGATATTCCTTGAATGCTTGAGTGCGATACGCAGCCGAGTCAAGCCGTAGAATTTATCAGCATAGTTGGGTGGTTCCCAATGTGTAGTATCATTCTGCAGAAAGTATAAATAAAAGGTTTGAATGCCGACCCGGGCTGACGCCGTGCTTGCAGCATACGATTGAATTTACTATGGTTGAAATTTCTTCCCCCTATCATCACACGAACATATCCCGTATTTGGCTCGATCGCGAAGACACCACCCTGCACATATTTAGTATCAATATCAAAAGTATCAGCAGGAAACTCATCATATTTCACATCGTAATTCAGTTTATTTTCAAATTTGCCAAGATGATTGTTCATAACTGAATCGGCATAATTGGTCAGGTCCAGATCAAGAGTAGTGAATACCTGCAAGCCGCCATTGTATAGCATCGATGTGCCATATTTTTGTTCTACATATTTGCGAACATATTCAAAAAAGTAATCAGACGGTTGTTTGGCTTTTTTTCTTGTTTTGATCTCAACGGTATCATAATATGCTTTATAGTACGCAGTTTCGTCTATATAACCAAGATCATACATCTGTGCGAGGACAAATTTACTTCTTCGAACCACTTCATCATAATGAAGCCGCGGATTAAGATAGGTGGGCGCTTGTGGTATTCGTGCCAGAAGTGCGCATTCTGCCAGCGTGA
>MVCT01000011.1 GCA_002049945.1 Candidatus Cloacimonas sp. 4484_140 | reverse complement strand
CAATTTATAAATAAAAGGTAAAAAGTAATTAATCGGAGTTTTATATGAAGCATATAGTTTTTATTGTACTGTTTATTTTGATGAGTTCATTTTTATTCGGAGAAGTTATCGAGCTTTCACCAACTAAAACAATGGTGGATGTTCTCCATTTTGATGAACAGAATGTTTCAATGCACATATCATTAGATAAATTTGAGAGATCTGTTCAGCAAAAAAATGATGTCACATTTGATAATCTCTTTGTCAATTCTTGGAGCAGGTTGAGAAAAGAAGGTTATCCGGCGCTGCCCTCGATCACAAAGATGGTAATGGTTCCCAAAGATGGCTCTATCGATGTAGATATTACTGTGTTGCACAGCACGGAGTATAAGAATATTCATCCTTATCCAGCGCAACCCTCAGCAATTGACAATGATGCCTTTGATACACCTCCTTTCACCTATAATGAACAATTCTATATTTCTCAAAATACCTATCCACAGAAAATGTACTCCATTTCTGATGTGTACACAATTCGAGGATTAAGCTTTGTATATCTCACTATAACTCCATTCCAGTATTATGCTTCAAGCAAGACCCTATCTATAACAGACGAATTTGAGCTTTCATTAAATATATCCGGTGCTTTTGAATTTGATGACCGGCTTTATTCAGAATATTTAAGCTCGATTGTTATAAATAATGCAATAAATCCGGTTTATGAAATTCCTGAGAAGACTCATCCAAAAAGTGTTGACGGCGCAGATTTGATTATTGTTACAACCTATGATTTTACGGATGCAGCCGAGATGCTTAAAGAATGGAAATCTCAGAAGGGATTTTATACAGATATTGCCTACTTAGAAGAAATCGGATCAACCGCATCTTATATTTATACATATTTATTTATTGCATACGAGGTTTGGACTCTTCCTCCATCTTTTGTGATCTTTTTGGGAGATTCCGATATTGTTCCGACCAATTATATTCCTGATCAGCTTTCGGGTGGACTTTTAGGAAGTGATAGACCTTACGCCTGTATGGATTCTGATTTTCATCCGGATATAGGGTATGGTAGAATCTCTGTAGATGATGAGCAGCAGGCATTTGTGGTGATCGATAAGATAATTCAGTACGAGAAAAATCCACCTGCACTTTCATCCTTTTATGAGCACGCTGTCCATGCAGGATATTTTCAGGATGATGAGCCCAATGGTTATGAATCACGAAGATTTATAAAAACATCAGAAGAAATGCGCGACTTTCTTCTATCCGAAAATTATGATGCAGAAAGAATCTATGTCACAGAGGGATCAATTAATCCTACCAATTATAATAATGGCTATTATGCAAATGGTGGACCCATCCCTGATGAATTGTTGAGAGCTAATGGTTTTCCATGGAGCGGAAATGCAACGGACATCACAAATGCTATTAACAATGGTTCTTTTTTAATAACTCATCGGGATCACGGCTATACGGGCGGTTGGGGAGATCCTCATTACAATACGGATAATATTATGCAGCTTACAAATGGAGAGCTTGTTCCTATGGTTTTCAGCATCAACTGCCAGACTGGGTGGTTTGACAGCGAAACAGATACGGATCCGGGTCCCTCCTTTGAATGTTTCTGTGAAATATTTCTCCGCAAAGAGGATGGGGGAGCAATAAGCGCTATCGGAGCGTGCAGAAATTCATTAAGCGGTTATAATGATTATCTTGCTCTTGGCATGATCGACGGAATGTGGAATAATTTTATTCCTGGTTTTGGCTTTGACACAAATGGATATCTCGGCTATGTCCTTTATCACGGACTGCTCGCAATGGAACAAATGTGGGGTGGAACTTCTACTCAATATGAATTCGACATATTTCATGTAATTGGTGATCCTACAATACAGATATGGCGGGAGCAACCCCAGGAAATAACAGCGAACCATGATATTAGTTTTACTTATGATGTAACTTTGATCCCGATCACTACGAATATTAATGAAGGCATTGCATCTCTTGTAGTGAATGGTGAGCTTGTAGGAAAGGCAGAATTCACCTCATCGTCTTTCGATTTATATTTATCTGAATCTTTATCTGCACCCCAATCAGGCGTTATAACTATAACAGCCCGCGACCATCAGCCATACGTTAAAATAGTAACATTCATTCCACCAAATGGAAGTTATGTTATTATCGATAGCTTTTCTATCTCTGACCCGAATGGAAATAATGATGGAGAGTGGGATGCCGGCGAGGAAATTGTCTTGACCTATAGTATGAAAAATGCCGGGAATGAGCCGGTTGATACTGTTGTTGTTGAGATAGATACTGATGAAAGTTATCTGCAAATCGCTCAACCAGTCACAATAATTATCGGTTTAGAACCTGGTGAATCTGTGACTTATAATACAGATGCATTAATATCAATTGATTGCACCGACAATCAGCTTATCTCTATACAGGCAACAGTAGAAAATCTTGAAGGTGATTTTATTGATGTCCAATATTTCTATGTTGTCAAACTGCCGAAGATCGCACTGCCAGTGGATTCTATCTATTATGAAGTGTATGACAATGCAGTCGTAGAGATACCTTTTGAGATTCAGAATATCGGCGCTGATACACTGCGATGCAAATTGACCAATCATTCTCATCAATGCGCTGATCTTACGGAAAGTGCTTCATATCTTACTATTCCTCACGTGAGTGAATTCGAAAATCTGAACCAGCTTACTTTGATGATGTGGTTGAAGATCGATCAAGTTACACAGCCGGGTTTTATATTGAATAAAGGTGTGATCAATGGAGATTTGAGTTTTACAATGTCAATGACAAACAATACAAATTTATTATACAAATTCAGAGACGTCTCGGGAACAGATTTGCAAAAAACAGCAAGTTTGGATATTGCATTTAATGAATGGTATCATCTCGCATTTGTTGTTGATGAAACTTCCATTACATCCTATTTGAACGGTGAATTGCTCTATTCTGATGCTTTTGCTTCTCCGATCTATACGACAACTTCCGATATTTTGGTTGGCACATACGTAAATTCTGTTTATGAGTTTGACGGATGCATTGATGAGCTTGCGATCTATACATCAGCGTTATCGCAAGGCGATCTGCAAGATTTGATGTGCTCTACGATTAGAGAAATTCCGGCAGATCTTCTCAGTTACTACAAGTTTGATAATGATACCGAGCTCCTTGATTATACCAGCTATAATGATGCGCTTCAACAAGGTATTGTCAACTTTGAAGCTTCAGGAGCACCTGTCACAACCTGGTTTGGCTTTGACTGTTCGGAACTGGTTATTGAGCCCTATCAAAATCTTATAATGGATATCTCATTTAATACTCTGGGGTATGATCCGCAACTATTCTCATCAAATATGGAGATCACCTCCAATGCAGAAAACAGGATTGATTTAATGATACCGATCGAACTGCTGTATGATCCATATAGTGTTGATAATAATGATGTTAATAGTAATCTCTCACTCTACTATTCAAATCCTTTCTCACCTAATGATGAGATACGGTTCAGTATTAAAACCCAGCAGCATATTTCTATTGATATTTATAATCTTAGAGGACAGTTTGTCAAAAATCTGGTTGATGATAAGTTAATACCTCAGTACTATTCTTATCAGTGGAATGGCAAGGATCATTCAGGTAGAACCATAGAGAACGGCGTGTATTTCATTAGAACAAATTCTGAAAAGAACACGAGCTTCAAGAAAATGGTTTTCCTGAGATAATGTAAAAAGGACAATGACTACAAAAACAAACAAAATTTTATTACTTGTTTGTAGTATCAGTTTGTTTTTCCCGCTTGCTCTTACAGCGGTTCAGAATGCTCAGCTTATTGACTCTCTTATTGTTTCGGGAAGAGAACATTTTAAAGAAGGACGTTCAGATCATGCGACATCCGTTCTCCTTCGTGCTTATGAATTAGCAGAAGTTGTTCAGGATAATGATCAATTACAATCGATTGGCAGATTACTCGCTGAAATTTATGAAAAACAGGGAGATTACAAATCGGCAAACATATACTTAAGAAAACTTCAAAATATTCAGGATAGCCAATTTCTACTGCAATTAGAAAAGATCCATTTTTACGAACAGGATGATGTGAGACCGCTAAAACATCAAACGTATATTGAAAAACTTGAAATAGCGAAAAAAAATCAGCTTATCCTATCCTTTATTTTCCTTTTTGCGATACTGTTTATCTCATTTATTATTATCATTCTTAAAGACAGGCATTCCAAGAAACGAATGCAATTGATTATAGATGAGCAAATCCATAGTTTAAGAGAAAAAAATCTTCAACTGGACAAGGAAATGAAAGAAAAAGGAATAAGTGAGGAGAAATTCAGAACTATATTTAACTCAGCTACTGATTCGATAATTATTCATGATATAAAAGATTTTAGCATCATAGATTTTAATGATAGAGCTTGCGAATTATATGGTTATACAAGGGAAGAATTCAAACAGCTAACTATTGAAAATCTTTCTTCACCTTCAATGTTTTCTATTGATTCACCTGAGGCAAAGCTGTATGAAGAAAAAATGTTAAATGGGGAAGTGGTTTTTATAGAGTGGGAAGCGAAAAAAAAGAGTGGCGAAATATTTTGGCAGGGTATACAGGCAAAAATATCATTAATTGATGGGGAAAAAAGGATGTTGATTTTCGCAAGAGATATCACAGAACGTAAGAAAGCTGAGATGGAATTGAAAGAAAGTCAGGAACGTTACAAACAATTAATTGATAACTCTCCTTCGTTGATACTGGAAGTTGATGCAGAAACGCTTGAGATTATAAATTGTAATCCGGCGATGGCGAAAAGCTTCGATATTACAGTCAATAAAATCATTGGAAAAGATATTAGAGAATTACTTCCAGAAAAAATATTTAAAAGCAGAATGGCGATTGTTCGGAAAGCTTTGGAAGAAAATAAAACTATTGTATTTGAAGATTACAATAAAGAACGATTCTTTTACAACACGTTTATACCATCAGTATCATCTAATAGAACGACTGTTCAAATTGTTGCCTATGATATTACTGAACGCAAACGAGCTGAGATGGAAATTAAAGAAAGTGAAGCCCTGCTCCAAGCACTTATATATAATCTTCCAATTGATTTTTATGCAAGTGATAAAAAGGGTAAAGTATTTATGCAGAGCGCACGATCAATTGAAAGTTGGGGCGACCAAACCGGCAAGAGCGTTAAGGACATTGCTGTTGATGATCATCAAAAAAAAACATGGGAAAAATGGTCTGAGAATGCTTTTAAAGGAAAATTAGTTGAAGAGGAGTTTCAACTTATTTTAGATGATAAAACACGCTACTTCAGAGCTGTTATCGCTCCAATTAAAATGGATAATGAGATAATTGGAATAGTGGGGGTTGATATTGATGTCACTGAAATAAAGGAAAATGAGAAGAAACTATTACTTTTGAAGGATGATCTGGAAAGCATTGTTGAAACAGAAATTGAGAAAAGAAAAAATCAATATGAGCTTCTTATCCAGAAATCTAAGTTGGAATCCATTGGACAGCTCGCAGCAGGTATTGCTCATGAGGTAAATCAGCCAATTGGATTGATAGCGCTGGGATTGGATAATATTTCTGAAAGATTAAAATCCGGGAGTGGGGTTTCTGAGGAGTATATCAAAGAGAAAATTGATAAAATCTTCAAATATATTGAACGAGTTCACCAGATAATTGACCATATAAATACATTCTCAAGAGATCAGAAGGAAATAATCTTTGATGAAGTAAATATTAATAATGTTATAGAACAATCGCTATATATGATCAGGATACAATATGAAGGTCATGACATTCATTTTGATCTTCACTTTGACAACCTACTACCATCAATACTTGGAAACTCATACAAAATAGAACAGGTTATTCTTAACATTCTGTCAAATTCCTATGATGCTTTGGAAACTAAAAGTATAGATAATATTGAATTCCAAAAAAGGATAACGATCAAAACTTTTCAAAAAGGGAAGTATGTATTCGTTGAATTCAATGATAATGGAATTGGTATGTCTGCTAAAGAGATTGAAAATATCTTTGATCCTTTCTACACAACAAAGGGACCTGATAAGGGAACAGGGTTGGGATTATCTATTTCCTATGGTATCCTGCAGGAGATGAATGCAGAGATTTCAGTTAAGAGTAAGCCAAATAAGTTTACAACTTTTACAATTAAATTTCAGTCTTGTTGAGGAAAGAGAAGTTAAGCCAGTAGTTATTTTGCAACAACTGTTCGATATCGAACAAATATAAACAAATCCCGTAACCCACCACATGCAGGCAAGTTCTGGAGATTTTGTATAAATTTTTATTAAAAAATTGACCGAAATCGAACAATGTAGCAATAAGGAGTAAAACGTGTTTTTCGTTATATGGCTATCGGTAAGCGAGTTAGCATAATTGGCACGGTAATTGCTTATATAATAAGTAATGGATATTTCTATGAATATACTTTTAGTTAACTTTAAAGAAGGCAAGCAGAAAGAGCTTGATGAGTTCCTTAATACTCAAGGTTACAAAGTATATTTTGCTGATACTGATCTGGAAGCAGTTCAGATTCTCAATAATATAAACATTGGTGATGTAATAGTCCGCCTTACTAAAATATTGAATATTGGATTGGTAAATTATATCAATCATCACTTCTCTGATATTCGTGTATTGTTGGTGACAAATAATTATGTTGAGCAAGCAATTTCCATAATTAAGAACAGTGCCTGTGAAATACTTCATGAACCCTTTACATTGGCTGAAGTCAAAAAAATACTGCAAAACTAAATATTTATGAATACACATGTAAGTAATTACTATGTTGGCTCGACTTATCAAATCGGATGGAGGAATTTCGAGGAGAAAGGAAAGCTTTCTCTATGGAAGAACTCAAAATTCTCATCTTAGATGATGAAACTGGATATCGTGAGGGAATCGAGGAGTATTTATTAACGCAGGGCTTCACTGTTTTTATGGCGGAGAAGCCCTCGGAGGGATTTCAAGTTTTAAAGGATGAACCATGTGATATTGTGATACTCGATATCAAGTTGCCGGAAATGAACGGAGTACAGGTTCTCCGAAAAATAAAAAAGTCCTATCCGGAAACTGAGATCATTATGATCACTGCTCATGGAGATATGGACAGTGTTATTGAATCCTTAAGATATGGCGCCTCGGATTTTTTCACGAAACCATTTCGCCTTATTGATTTGAAAACAGCTATAGAAAGAACTAAAAGATATATTAAACTTCAGAATAGGATCACATATCTGAAATTCCAATATGATCATCTAATCTCTCAGATAAAAGGTGCTGACGGCACTACAATGATTGGCAAAAGTGATTCAATTATAGAGATACTCAATCTGATGAAAAAAGTTGCAAGTACTGATAACACAACGATCCTGATAACTGGAGAAAGCGGTACAGGAAAGGAAATCGTAGCCCGTGGAATACATGCATTAAGTGCTCGAAAAGAACACACTTTTTTAGATATTAATTGCAGCTCAGTTCCGGATAACCTTTTTGAAAGTGAATTTTTTGGTCACAAAAAAGGCGCATTTACAGATGCTATAGAACATAAATCGGGATATTTTGAGGTTGCCAACCACGGAACAATATTTTTAGATGAGATCTGCGATATGCCCAAACATATGCAGACAAAACTTCTTAGAGTTTTGGAGGGGAATGTTTTCAGAAGAGTAGGAAGTAATAGAGATATAAAATTTGATGTACGTGTAATATCCGCAACGAATCAGGATATTGATACTTTTGTGAAGAATAATGATTTTCGAGAAGATCTCTTATATCGTCTTAATACATTCCGTATTCACATTCCTCCATTAAGGGAGAGAAAAGATGATATAAAACCCTTGCTGGACTATTTTGTGAAAATATTCTCGAAAAAATTAAAGAAACCGATAAAAAATGTAAGCAATCGAATCTATGATTGTCTACTCAATTATGATTTTCCAGGAAATGTAAGAGAATTAAGGAATATGGTGGAGAGGGCATTGATAATCTGCGACAACTCAATACTGCGGCTCGAGCATTTTACTCATATCGTAAAAAAAGCGCAGGAAGCTGATGAAAATTCATTGGATCTGTCAATTCTTGAAAACAAAGAAAAAGAAATGCTCATAAAAGCGTTGGAAAGATCAAATAATAATAAGACAAGCGCAGCAAAACTCTTAAATATTTCCCGTTCAGCACTGAACAGGAAGATCGAGAAATATAAATTATAGCATAAGGAGAAGATGTATGAACAAAATACTTTTGATCGGATTGATAGTTTCACTTGTTATAATTCCGGGCATTATTGTTGGTTTTTTCATCAAGAGAAAGGATGATTTGCATATTAAATAGAAATCAATTAATTGTAATTCATAAAATCCTAATTTTTCTTGATATTTCTTGACAATCTGTACCCTCACAATTCTGTAACACTCAAAATATGCTGGAGGCAGCATGAAAAATAAATATGTCATTATACTAATTTTATTATTTTTTATAACCATTCCATTGTATGCTCAATCAATAATCTGGGAAGAAGATTTTGAGACAAATCCCGGTACGTGGATACTTGATCAGAATTGGAGCATTCAGGGTGGAGCACTTATGCTATCGTGGACACCTACAGTTGCACCTTACGATTTGAGCGCAGTATCTCCTTCAATCAATCTGCCTTCAAATGTCGGTGACCTGATCGTTTCTCAATTTATTGATGAATATTCAACAAATACCGGAGAAGTTGCACATATTGAATTGATTCATCCGGGAGGAACAACTGTTCTGTGGAGCTTTGATCTCGTTGGAAATAACTGGGGATATTCTGGTGGAAAAGATATCAGCTTCTCATTATTCCCATACGCAGGACAGCAGGTTCAGATAAAGTTCCGAAGCTATGGTGGCAGCACCTATAATTTTAATTACTGGTACATCTATAATGTAGCGATCAATGCTTCCCTGGATCACGATCTTGCTGCAACGGACATCTCTGGCAATAATATTCTGAATGTTGGACAGCAAGGGCTATGGCATGTTACAGTGAAAAATACTGGATTGAATACTGAAACAAATTATGATGTAAGTCTTATGCGGGAACCAGGCATAGTGCTGAGCTCCACTTCAATGACAACTCCAATTAATCCTGATGAAGAAGTGATCTATGATTTCAACTGGACACCCGATATCAGCGAAGTGGTTGATCTTTATGGACAAGTAACCTTAACAGGTGATGAGTTCTTAGATAATAATACTACGGATCCCTTCCAGTTAAATATATATCCTGATGATCCTATTCATGTGCTTGTATGGGATAATGATAATAATTCTGATATTGCTGGTATCGGCACACAGGTTTTTCTTCAAAATGCGCTCACTGCTAATAACGTAACCTACGATACTTTCACTTACCTTCCTGCCAATCTTTCACCTTATGATGCCATTTTTGTTGCTCTTGGCATTTATTGCGTAGGATGAGGTACTACACCTCCAGGTTCCGTCGGAACCTCTGATCAAGCAACATTAATTAACTATCTTAACGCCGGCAACCCAATATATATTGAAGGTTCGGATTTTGGATACTCACATCAGGGAACAGCGTTCCTAACCAGTTTTGGATGTTCCTTCTTAGCACACACTACACAAAATGTCGGAACAATGACAGGAAACTCAGGCACTGTTGGAGAGGATTATATATTTCCTTTCACCACAAACAATGATGCAAATTACTCTGTTGACGAAATAGGTGGTCTTCTCAGACATGTTGCTTTTTATTCTGATGGCGGATTTTCGCGTACTATTACTTATAATGGATATAACTACAGCACAATTGCTTCAACTCCAATTCTTGGCGGAATGGAAGATACTGCAGAAAACTCAAAAGCCGATCTCATGGGAACTTATCTTGGTTACTTATTGAAAATCGATGGCATAGTAAGAGGAATTGTCACAGATATAAACACAGGAGATCCTGTTGAAAACGCTACAGTGATCGTCGGCGATTACGATGGTCTCACAAACTCTTATGGATTATGCGCAATAGAAGTACCTCCGGGCTCCTACACTGTAAGTTGTACGCATCCGGATTATAATAATTATATCCATCCCACACAAGTCGTTATAGATTACAATGAAACCTGCTGGGTGGATATTCCACTTGAGCCAATTGTTTCTGTTGATGATATCGAGCAACGTGATCGCATAACTCGGATCTATCCAAATCCATGTGCCACACATATTTCAATCGAGTATTTTATAAAATCTTCAGGGAATGTCGATATTGCTCTTTATAATATTAAAGGACAAAAGGTTTGCACATTGGTAAATGACATTAAAGAAATTGGATATCATGAGGTAACTCTTGATAATTCCGATACGGGGAATGCAAAACTTGCTTCTGGAATTTATTTTATGAAATTGCAGACTGAAAGGGAAAGTAATATTGAAAAATTCTTGATTGTAGAATAGAATAAACTCGTATAAATAATGAGCCAGTTCCTTTTGCGAACTGGCTTATTTTCTATAATAAAACTGGTAGCCCCAAGGGGAATCGAACCCCTGTTACCGGAATGAGAATCCGGCGTCCTTACCCCTAGACGATGGGGCCACGTGGGAATTGTTTATTTGGTGCTGGAATTTGCTGTCAAGAATTACGAATTTTGAGTAATATCTCCTCGTATTTCGATTTTACTCGTCTCCGTCTTCCAATCCCGACTTGTCGGGAGAATCCACCCCTCTTGATAGAGGGGAAAAATGAATATTTTCAAATTAATTGACATTCTAAACATCCATTACATCACATATATTTAAATCGTTATAATACAATGAGTAATCAAAAAAATCTCCTCTATCAAGAGGAGTATCCGCCAGCTGGCGGAGGAGGTGTGTAATATCAAGAAAAATCTATTTAATATGCACAATCCGATTCCGACAAATCGCTTAAAATAATTGTACAAAATTATACGTAAATAAAATTTTTTGTCTTTATTATATTTTTCCAATGCAATTTATTAAAGTGATTTATGGAGATAGAAATGCCAACAGAAAAAGTACTTCACGGACATCAAAAATTTAAGAATTCATTTGATGAAAACAAGAAGCTATACTTGCAGTTAGCAAATCAAGGTCAGCATCCAAAAGTTTTGTGGGTCGGGTGTTCGGATTCAAGAGTAGTGCCGGAATTTATTGTCAATGCTGATGCAGGAGATCTTTTTGTTATGAGAAATATTGCAAACATCATCCCGCCGAGTGATGCACAAGATATCTGCACAAGCTCAGTTCTGGAATATGCTGTGCTCGAACTCAAGGTGGAACACATTGTCGTGTGCGGACACACAGGATGTGGGGGAATCACTGCACTTGTAAAAGGAGTACCGAATGATTCCAAAGTATCTGATTGGCTGAAGTATGCACATAAAGCAAGAGCTTCGACAAATGATAACTCGTCCATATTAGAAACGATAAAAAACAACATTCTAATGCAAGCTGAACATCTCCTTTCGTTTGATTTCATCCGAGCAAATAAGAATAATGTGAAGATCCATAAATGGTTGTACGATATGCACTCTGGGAATATCTCATTTTTTGACGAAAAGGAAAATTGTTGGACCAAAATCAACCTCTAAATCCTAACTCGGATAAACCCCAGTTAAATAGAGAACAATGATTAAACAGGGTGAACCGAAACCAAAAAGAATTCACCATCCGTCTTCATTTCATTACGCCGAGACAGGCAGAGAAAGATAGAAAAATATATAAAAAGTTGGGCAAAATTTTAAATGGTATAAACATTTATTAATAAAGGTTTCATAGAAATGGATGAAATTTTTCTGCCAAAAAATGGAAGAAGTTAGATGTTTAGATATTAGAGAAGGATCAATAAATTATTACCCATTTTATTCTCTCAGGTTAAATTTCTCAAAAAAATTCTAAAATTCTTGACTTATAAATTAAGGCAAACGGGATAACGCTAATTATTTAAAAAATGACGGAGAAAACACAAAAAAATGACTGAAAAAAAAGCAATTGACTCACTTATGGGCAAAGGAAAGACATTCCCCCCACCAGAAGAAATTAAGAAAAACGCCTACATAAGTTCGGATGAACAATATAAAGAAATGTGGGAAAGATCCATCAAGAATCCCGATGGATTTTGGTTGGAACAAGTTGAGACTTTGGATTGGTTCAAGAAACCGACAAAAGGTCTTAAGTACACATGGGATACAAAAGCTCGTAAAATTGAGCATACCTGGTTTGAAGATGGCGAGCTCAATGTAAGTTACAACTGTTTGGATAGGCATCTCGGTACGCCGACTGCGAAAAAGACAGCGATCCTTTGGCAGGGTGAAATCGAAGATGACGTAAAAAAATACTCCTACGAAGAACTCTACAAGGAAGTATGTAAATTTGCAAATGTTCTTAAATCCAAAGGCATCAAAAAAGGCGATAGAGTCGCGATCTATATGCCCATGGTTCCCGAACTTACTATCACAATGCTTGCGTGCACAAGAATAGGTGCGATCCATTCTATTATTTTCGGTGGATTTAGCGCTGATGCTATTCGTGGCAGAGTGAATGATTCCGATTGTAAAATGCTTATCACGGCAAATATTTCTCGTCGTGCAGGAAAGCATATCCATCTTAAAGATATCTCAGATAAAGCTCTGAAAGATACCCCTTCGATCGAAAGCGTGATCGTTATTAAGGTTAATAATGAACTATGCCACATGGAAGAAGGAAGAGATTTCTGGTATCATGATGAGATGGAAAAAGCAGCTCCTGAGTGCGATCCGGTTCATATGAACGCAGAAGATCCATTATTCATTCTTTATACATCAGGTTCGACAGGCAAGCCCAAAGGTGTTGTCCATACAACTGCCGGCTACTTGATACATACAATGATCTCTCACAAATATATTTTCAATATCCATGATGACGATGTTTATTGGTGCACAGCAGACATCGGCTGGGTGACCGGTCACAGCTATATTGTGTATGGTCCTCTTGCGAACGGTGCGACTTCAGTTATGTTCGAAGGTGTTCCGACCTACCCTGATGCAGGACGTTTCTGGAAAATTGTTGATAAATTTAAAATAACAGTTATCTACACAGCTCCTACAGCGATCAGAGCTCTTATGAGATTAGGTGATGAGTGGCCTGCGAAATACAAACTGGATTCCTTGAGAATTCTTGGCTCAGTTGGCGAGCCCATCAATCCTGAAGCATGGATGTGGTATTACGAAAAAATAGGACACAAAAATTGCCCGATCGTAGATACCTGGTGGCAGACAGAAACCGGAGGTATATTGATCACACCTCTTCCCGGCGCACATACTTTGAAACCCGGAAGTGCCCAACGACCTTTCTTTGGCGTTGAGCCCGTTGTTCTGAGAGACGATATGACTGAATGCGGTCAGAACGAAGGCGGAAAACTCTGTATCAAAAAACCTTGGCCCGGAATGATGAGAACAATGTGGGGTGATCACGATAGATTTATCGACACATACTTCACAATGTTTGATGATCTCTATTTTGCAGGTGATGGCTGCCGAATTGATGAAGACGGTGATTACTGGCTATTGGGCAGAATCGATGACGTGGTCAATGTTTCCGGTCATCGTATTGGTACAGCGGAAGTTGAGAGCGCTCTTGTAAGCCATCCTGCAGTTGCAGAAGCCGCAGTCACACCAATTCCTCACGAGATCAAAGGACAGGGGCTCTATGCTTATGTTACCCTTGTCGGGCATATCGAACCAACAGATGAATTGAAGAAAGAACTTATAAAACATGTTCGTTCGGAAATAGGTCCTATTGCTACTCCCGAAGCAATTCAATGGGCACCTGCGCTTCCAAAAACTCGTTCAGGAAAGATCATGCGTCGTATCTTACGTAAAATTGCTGAAAAAGATACCGGTAGTCTTGGTGATGTTTCAACACTAGCTGACCCAAGCGTTGTGGAACACCTCATCAAAGAACGTAAATTGATCGACTAATTATAACAAAAATAATAAAGCCGGATCTGCTATCTTGCCTTTCCGGCTTTTCTTAATCATAATGAATTAGGAAAAAATGCAGAACCACACGTATTCACTACGCTACGCCGATGCAGGCGAAATACGCCACCCTTTGTTGCACTACGTATTTGTTTTTTTATTCAACAGGGGTGCTTTTTGCCTGTCACGACATAGCGCAACGTAGTCGGACCTGTCACGTCGTAATGAAATGGAGACGGGTGGTAAAAATATTTATATGTAGGAGAAAAAATGACTGAAAAGAAAATTTTTAACAGAAACTTCGTAGTTCTAGGTGCGGTTATAATAC
>MVCT01000010.1 GCA_002049945.1 Candidatus Cloacimonas sp. 4484_140 | reverse complement strand
CAAAAAACCATTAAAAAAATGATTATTAATGAAATTGCTTTTTAAAAATTTATATCCTGGATCATTTTCTTGAAATCTCCTTTCTTCTCTTAAAAATTGGTGAAAATTAAGTCAACTTATTTAGATTAGATTACAAAGTAAGGCTTTTTAACAAGCATTTGGGTAGGTTATTCATTGCCACGAATAAGGAATCATAAGGCACGGGGATTCTTGAACCTTTACACTTCGTACTCTCATTATCAAGCTCCCACCTCATACTCTCGTAACCAAGCCCCAGCTTGGTTACGGATTAGCAGAATCGTCTATACTTGTTCATATGTTGAACTTGCAAACTAAAAGATAAATGGAAAGACTGGATTCCCAATTCAGTCTCCATTTCATTACGACTCGACAGGCAAGTTGGGAATGACATGCCCTTTTTATATGAGATTTCCTTCCTACAAGTTAATAATTCCTCTGCCTGCCAAGGCGTCCTGTCGGGGCATAGCGAAGACTGAAGTGTAACGAAGACTGGTAGTAAAATATAAATATTTATATCAGCGAGGATTAGTTCGATCTGTGTGGGTCTGCGTCCCATTAATCAAAACTGGATTCCCGATTCATCGGGAGAAATGACATATTTTTAATGAGTGTGCCGTGTAATGGTCTATTACACCTTGAATGTTTGTAAAAAAACCGAAGGTGAGAATGGTAATTCTCACCCTCAATATTTCGATAATATGATAATTTATGAGATTATTATTCCTCAACCCTTCTTATTGTATCAAGAATTGTTCCATCCACCCATTCAACCACAGCCACAGCTTCATCGGAAAGTTTTGGCTTCGCCGGAACACCGCACATGTCATCAACTTCTTTTTTAATATCCATTATATCTCGGATAGGAAGTCCAGAATTTTTTGTTGCAGCTATCAGATCCTTTCTTCTGGGATTGATCGCAATTCCACGCTCTGTCACAATTACATCGACCAGTTCGCCTGGAGCTACAAGAGTGGTAACTTCGTTTTTTATCACAGGAATTCTATCTCTAAATGTAGGGACTGCGATAATAGTACATTTTGCCATCATGCAATTCTGGAAGCCCCCAATGCCATGAAGCATGCGCCCATCGCTATGAGTGACGCAGTTTGCATTAAAATTAACATCGACTTCTGTGCTGCCAAGTACGATCACATCCATCATCTTCACAAGATTACTTTTTGCATGGAAATCGTAACTATCAAATACATCGATTGGGATATGTCTCGGATTATCTCTAAGCGATGAGATAGCTTCCAAGCCAAAGGTTTGTCCGTCAAATATGTAGTCTGTACGACCATTATTCATCATATCCACAAGGTATTTTGTGCTTCCGCCGATCATACTTCTTGCCTTGATGCCTTTCTCTATCATCATCTTATTCACAAAATCGGTAAATGCAAGTGAAATTCCGCCTGCGCCTGCCTGAAAATTCATGCCGTCTTTTAATATTCCGGCAGCTTCAACAAATTTGGCAGCATATTCAGCAATAAGCAATCTATCGGGACTTTTCGTTAAACTTGTCGTACCGGATACGATTTTTTCCGGATCACCGATCTCATCTACTACAACAACAAAATCCACATCATTGCCCATTATTTCCCATGGGTAGCAGGGGAAATCTATTAAAGTGTCTGTTACAATAATTGACCGGTCTGCATTTTTGGAATCAACTTTCAAGAACGATATCGGACCGAATGGATGCTTTCCCAAAACGCCGTTTGCATTTCCCATCATATCTGCAGCAGATGCAGCCAGTACTGCAATGTCAATATGAAGCTCACCATCTGCCACAGCTCTATATCTGCCGCCGTGACTTCTCAGGTAACCAAGTCCCTTCATTTTGCCGTGACTACAAAAATCGCCAAGAGGACCATTCAAACTTCCTTCAATGTGATGTACTACACCGGATTCAAGATGCTTAATGATTGGAGCATGACATGGGAATGCAGCACTTGGAGCCCATATTAGATTTTTTACACCGAGTTCTGCAGCAATATCAAATATCCAGTTTGCAACATAGTCGCCATTTCGATAATGATGATGTGTCGAGATAGTCATTCCATCTTTCAGTCCGGATTTTATAAGCGCTTCTTTTAAGGAATCAACGATCTTATTACAATCTTTTGGATAATCTATACATGTCGGCACTCGCGGTGCTGCACCTCTATGTGTGGGTCTGAATTTATTAACTCCCTGGAAAGGTATGACCTTCTTCCCGTTGATAATTGTAGGTACAAGACGTCCCGCTGCATTTTTTACAAATTTATCTGCTTTTTTCATTTTATCATACCTCCGAGCTTTGCTATTTTCAGGATATGCTGGGCTTGTTTTACTACAGGAGGATCGATCATTTTGCTCCCAAGCGATACAACTCCCTTGCCTTCCTTTTTGGCAATATTAAACGCTTCAACGATTTTCTCGGCTCTTGCCAATTCTTCTTCTGTGGGCAAGAACGCTTCGTGCACGACCTTGATCTGGCGAGGATGAATACACCCTTTTCCATCAAATCCCATTGCTTTTGCCTGTTTCACATTTTCATATAAGCCATCCATATCACCAACATCTGAGAACACTGTATCAATCGCCTGTACACCCGCAGCTTTTGCAGCATTGACTACCATACTTTTGGCAAAAAAACATTCCTTTTCAGATTTGGATCGTCTAACACCAATATCTGCTGTATAATCTTCCAGGCCAAGTGTCAACGCAATAACATTATCGCAGGCAGTTGCAATTTCATAGGCATTCATAACTCCTTTTGCAGATTCGATTATTGGCATGAGGAAAACGGGAGATTTGCCTTTTTTAAGTTTCTTAATATATGTATTAATGTCGATAACTTGTTGTTTGGATTCGCATTTTGGGATGAGCACAACATGAACATTCTCATTAATAATTTCTTTGATATCTTCGAAGCCCAAAGGAAGCTGGTTGATACGAACCATCCTTTCCGAGCCCTTGAAGTCTATTGTTCTGAGTGCATTTCTTACAAGTAATCGTGCTGAGTCTTTTTCATCAGGATGGACCGAATCTTCCAGATCGAGAATAATTGCGTCAGCACCATGCAGACCTGCATTCATCATCAGCTTTGGTGAGCCACCCGGCAGATAGAGCCGTGAACGTCTTAACCGGTCTTTTGCAGTTTTATACTTGCAATGCTTTTTCATTTCCGGCAAGTATGATTTACTAATGGAGTTATCTGCTTTCTTTAGCGCTGCTTCGATACGGGCTATGATAACAAAATCGAGAGCACCACGATCTTCGATCTTTACCTTGGCGTTTTCAATACGGAAAAATGCAAGTTCATCTTGAGCTAGAGAAATAATATGATCTCCAAAATAATTCTTCACTTTGCTGACGAGTTCTATTTGTATTCCACCGCTGTTTGTTAGCTCTATTGTCACCATGCAATCGGAGCGGATTCTTGGTCCGTAATTTCCAGCCGATGCAATCTTTGCCATACTATCTCCTATTTATTATAGAAATTAATTAAATTCATGAATTTGTTATGAACCATTCTGTAAAATTATTTGGTCAACTTTTATGATTTTCATATCCATTTAATCAATAATGTAAATTTCTCGGGAAATTTATTCTTTAATAAGGATTTTTTTATTTACTTTTACCTGAATTATCCATAGTACAATCATCCAGATATTTGCCAGTACGATAATGTAAAAAAAGAAAATTATGGGTCGGAATAACATTGCAGAAATGATCATTACGAAAGCTTGCGCAGTTGGTCCTATCCAGAACCAGAGGTGTATCAATGTTTTATTTTTTTTATAATATGTTCTACGGTCATAAATTTCTTTTTTATCCAATCGGAAACGTTGGAGGTGTGAATATCCCAGAAAGAGAGCAATAAGAATTTTTTCGAATAATTTCCCTTTTTCATGTTTTATTTTCTGTAATTCATCTGTAAAGTGCTTTTTTTCCTCCCACGTGGATTTAATTTTACCAAGACCATGAGCCATAAATTCAACTCGATAATAATCTACGATCATAGAATGAAAAATCCAGCTGGCAGCGGAAATGACAAGGAGTATCCAGTGAGATATTGAAAGAGAAAATGGAAGCTGATAGCCGGCATTAGCTAAACCAATTCCGTAACCAATAAACACAGCTACACCAACTGAATAATCAGCAAATCCATCTATAATTCGCCCAATTGCAGTTCCGCTTTTTTTCAAACGAGCGACCATTCCATCAACACAATCCAAAACCAGACAGAAGAAGTGCAATGAACCTGCAATAATAAAACAGGTTGCAGTTCCTTTTGAGAAAATAAATCCACTGATCAAACCTGTAATTATGGTCATCATAGATACCTGGTTAGGTGTTATCGACGTTTTATAGATCAATTTAACAAAGATGAAAGCAATAGGTCTAAGAATATAGAGTGTTAAAGTTTCATCAAAGATAATATGTTTTAATGATCTTTTAAATTCCCTGAACATTTTAAGGTTATATTCAGTGATGTTATTTTTTACTTTTAATTTCTTAACCAATTCTAACCTGTTCTTCATTTTATAGAATTATAAGATCAACTTTTATGATCTTCCTGTCCATACATACATAGAAACATTTTTCCACGTAATCGTAATCAGAGATATAATCGATTTTATCATCAAATTCTTCTGCTGCAACCACCTCGCCCTTTCCTGCAAGAATGAGCTTCAATAAATTCTTGTGTGATAAGATATAATAATTTTGCTCAAGCCGTCCATCTCGGATATAATCAATGACTACCACTTGCGGCGATTGTTTATTATATTTCTCATGAGTTGCCGGTTTGGCTTTTTGCCACTCGATATTTCCATGTGCTTTATCCAGCATATAGTGGTTTCCACGCCCGTCAATAATGAGAAGCTTCTTGTCGCGTAGCGATTCAACTTCCCTGATCTCACCCTCGAATTCAGCTTTCCATCTTAACTGGAAGGTGTTCTTCTTTATGCAGGTAAGTTCATCATCTGTAATGATATAAAGATTTTCTGCATCGAGTAGAGGTGGCATGGTAATTTCGACAGGACTGATCCATTGCCAATCTTTTACATCAAACCCAGGAAGATTTTGAAGCAGTGATTTATAATCAATAAGTGTTTTCATTTTTCCACCGATAACTTCCTTGCCACTGCTAAGAAGCCCCTGACCCCACTTGCGCCCGAAGATGACGTATGCAGTTGCGATGATAATAACAATGAGCATAAACCGTCCGGTAGTTTTTGAATTTATGTGGAATTTTCTGCGAGGTTTGTATAGGGAATGCATTTCTGAAGCAATTATGTGCAATAGAGGGGCTGTATTTTCCGAGAAAAGCTTGTTAAATATTTGAAGGAATTCATCCTTGCTTTTTATCGAAGTGTCGAGTTCTTTGGCAGAAAGGAATGGAAGAATAAAAATATCTGTGTCGTGTTTCAGGTCGAAGGTGAGTACTTTTATTTGAAGTTCACCCTCTTTTATACCGAGCATCGGAACATGAAATGATTCTTCGAAATGTTTATGAATATCCAGTCCAATCGGTGTTAGTTTGTTATTATATGCATAGATAATCAGACGACCAGTTTGCACAAAATATGCAACCTCATTTTTGATAACACAGATAACTGCCGACATTTCAAATTTACACTTTTCGCGATTGAAAAAAGCAGTGAGATGCCAGTTCATTTCTCTGATCGTGTTCTGCAGCCGAGTCTTTACATCGTAGGATTTTTCATAAAAATTTTTCTTAAACACATTAAGGAGAATGCCAACTGCTTTTTCTGCTTTATCGCTTTTCTCGTAGGAGTTGAGAATGAGCGCTACTTTTTCCTGTGATTTCTCGTAGAAATCTGTGTATATGTAATTACCGTTTTTGATTGAATAATTTGTTTGAATCGTTATATGTTTCTTTGTCATTTCTTCAATAATCTTAGTGCTGCTTTGAACAGAATGCGGTTGCTCATGAGCATATTTGTATATGAAGCATTTGCCATCGGACAGAAGCATTTTTCATTGCGAATTGCCTTGCGCTCACTTTTCAGAAGTGCATTCTTTTTCCAGAGTTTTTTGAAATTATATCCATAGTCTTTCACATTCCCTACAACGATTGACTTCATACAGCAGAGCCATACATCACCATTGGGAACGATTTGAGCAGAAAGAATTCCTGCATAACACGGAAGTACACGGCGCTTCTCTTTGAGTATCTTCTTTACCATTTTGTAATATTCGATGCGGAAGGTTTGGGTAATTTTATTCATGCCTTTGAAGGGTGTATTTCTGATCTTATGAAGAAGAAAATCTATTGCTTGCGAGTAGTCCATCACACGAGGTGTGATGTCTTCGTTCATAGTATCGAGTTCGACACGATTTTCTGCGATTTCTGTTATGTAAGAATCAGGATGCAAATCCATAAGTCCACCGGCAATTTCGCGGAAACGGTCAACATTGAACTTCGATATGACCGTGTGAATTCCCACATTCACATTGCACAGATCGATCTTTCGCAAACCCTCATAGGTTTTGAGTGCTTTTTCATAAGCACCCGGTATTCCACGAATTTCATCATCTCTAGATCCAATATCATCAATTGAGAGATTTATGACAATATTGCTTTTCGGGCAGTTTTTTGCAATTGCTTGAACGCGCTTAGGAATTTCCTTGAAAAGCAGTCCGTTTGTAGGAATGTTTATGATGCTCGGTTTGCTTCTTTTATAGATAACATCGATGATCTCTTCAAGGTCTCTTCTCAGGAATGGCTCTCCGCCGCTGATGGTTATCCAATAGGCGCTTTTGCCGATAGAGCGGAATATTTTATCATATTCTTCAACCGATAGTTCCTCAGTTTTGATCTTGTAGATATTACAGGTTTTGCAGCGGGAGTTGCAGCGGTAGGTCACGCTCACCGTGTAATTTACCGGCAGCATGATCTTTTCGTATAACTGCCTGAACAGGCGTAAGAAGATAAGTTTGAGCAAAAGTTTTATGCTTTTCATGGTTTATTTGTAATATTAATTATCTGTTCTTTCAATATTGGAATGTCATCTTCAACAGTTTTCCAGACAGCTTCTATGTCTACTCCAAAATATCCGTGGATTAGTTTATCTCTCATTCCAGCGATGTCTTTCCAGGGGATATATAAATATTTCTGTTTAAGAGAAATAGATAATTTCTTTGATGCTTCACCAATTATTTCAATCTGCCTGATTATAGCATCCTGTACTAGATGATTGTTTAGAAATTGATCGCGTGATATATCCGAGATATAGCTTTCAATCCATTTGATCGAATCCAAAATATGTTCTAAGTATACTGAATCATCTTTAGTTTTCATAAATGACCTGTTCCTCCGCCTTTATTCTATCAATCAAAAAGGGACTTATAGAATTTTCAGTTAGAAGGTCGATTTTCATTTTTATCAATTCGGATAATTCTCTTTCAATTTTTACAAGTTCAAGCAGACTTTTAATGTTTACAAATTCCACAAGCAGATCAATATCGCTTGAAGTATCAGCAGTGCCCTGTGCATAGGAACCGAAAATGCCGATTTTTCGTGCTCCTGCATTTACAAGGAATGCAATTAACTGCTTCTCAATTTCTTTATTTAATTTTTTTTTATTCATAAGAATTATGGTTTACTCAAATCCTTTGTGGATTCCGAGACATCCCATTTGTAAGGAATTTTCTTTAAAATTTTATAATCATACCAGCCGAGAAATCGTCCCCATATCTCAAGAAATATTGTGAAGATGATCTTCAGGTCCTTCAATGGATTGAGGGACAGTTCCTTCATAGTCAACCCGATGATCAAGCCGGAATTTTGGGACACGACAGTATAATCCTGGTTATCCTGCAGCCACAAATGGCCGGCATAAATCCTTCTGCGCTGTTTGATGAAATCAGACACATTTTCCGGTCCTTTATTGTGTACGATCGCATCCTGAATATATTTGAGCTTCAGTCCGTCATGCGTGATAATGGACTCGATGCTTGCTTCATCCACAGGGCTGTGCTCAGGGATTTCTTTCACAATATTTCGGAAGGATGCCATTTCACCGATCTTAGGAGATATCATAGCCATCTTATGATGCAGATGCCACATCATACATACTGCGAACCCGATAAAACTCTTTGGATTATTGATCGGTTCCGGTCGCCCACCTGTCATGCCGATGGTTTCATCATAAAAAGGTACTGCCAGTTTTTCGATAGTGTTCTTTGCGGGAATTGTGTCTGCACTCTCAATAATGAGCACATCGCCGGTCGCTTCTTTGAGAAATAGATTGATCGCTGAAGATTTTCCCTTTCGCTCTTCTTGTACGATGAGCTTTATGCGTGGATCTTTCTTCTCGTATTCACGAACAATATCATCCGTTCTGTCTGTTGAAGCGCTGGACACCACAATGATCTCTTTCAGTTCAACTTTATTCAGAACCTGCTCCTCAACAGCTTGCAGAAGTTGTCCGATGTTTTTTTCTTCATTATAAGCAAAAATGCCGAGACTTACATTAATCATCTTTCTTTTCCCTATGCATGATAGCATCTAAAATGCCATTCACGAATTTCTTTGATCTCTGTCCTGAGAAATCCTCAGCCAGTTCCACAGCTTCATTTATGGCTACTTTGTTCGGAATGTCCGAATATTCTATTTCCATAACTGCAAGGCGGAGAATGCTTTTCTCAATAATAGCGATCCTGTCAAATGACCATTTTTTTAAGAACCGTTTGATGAGTTCGTCAATTTCCGGTAGGTGCAGGTAGATTTTCTTCGCCAGATTTGTACAGAAATTTTTATCCTCAAGAGTAAATGTTACTTCGTTCATGGACATCGATTCATGGAATTTCTTTTCAATTAACTGTTCAAAGGAAGATGTGTCTTCAGGGATCTCTTCAAAGTAGAGTCCGTAAAGCATCTGCACTGCGATTTCTCTGGCTTCTCGTCGTTTCATGGCTCACCTTATTAAATATGGGAAAGTCCCTGTCAAGTAGATATGTTGTCAATAAAAAGGGCTTTTTAAATTATAAACATGCTTATATAGGAATTTCCGTTTAAATTGACATAAATTCATGAGCTCTCAATACTCCAACGCACTATGAAGAAAGAAAGTAAGAAGGATTACATGGAAAAGATTTACGTGCTCGACACGAATGTTATAATTCACGACCCCACTGCAATTTATGCATATCCCAAAGATAAGATCGTTATCCCTATAACAGTTATTGAAGAAATAGATCAATTCAAAAAGGGGTTGGATGAAAAGAGCAGAAATGCCCGACAATTCAGTAGAATTCTTGATAGCTTGCGGCAGCAGAATTCGCTGGCAAAAGGTGTGAAACTAAAAAATGGCGGCACGCTTCAGGTAGCTCTTGCCCATAAAGTAGATGAAGAAATGGAAAATATTCTTATTACCGATGTGAATGATAATCTGATCCTCGGCACTGCATATAAATTCAAAAAGGACAATCCCGACAAAGACGTGATCATGGTTTCCAAGGATGCGAATGTGCGCATTAAAGCCGATGCGATCGGATTGAAAGCTATCAATTATGAGACGGAAGCCATTAATTTTGAGGAGCTGTACACCGGTGTGCTGAAAAAAGAAGTGACAGGCGCTGAAGTTGAAGATTTTAAGAAACAAACCGAAGTGAAAAATACTTTTGGGTTGACCAGTTACAACCAATTTCTGTTGCTCTTTGAAAAGGATAAGTTCAGGCACAATGTAATAGCAAAGTATCATAAAAATGAGAATGTGGTCCGTCCGCTGCAATTCTACAAAGGCGAGCCGATCTGGGGTATCAAAGCGCTCAATCCTGAACAGGAAGCAGCATTCGATATTCTTCTTGATGATTCTGTTAAAATAGTCTCTATGATCGGTATTGCAGGAACAGGAAAGACTCTTCTTGCACTCGCTGCAGGACTGCAAAAGGTTATTGAGGAAGAAAAATATACCAAGCTTATTGTGACGCGCCCGATCTTTCCGCTCGGCAAAGATATCGGTTATCTGCCGGGCACTAAAAAAGAGAAATACAATCCCTGGATGCAGCCCATTTATGATAATATGGAAATCCTTCTTCAAAGCAGAGAATCCCAGGAAGAAACGAAGGAAAAGGGGAAATTCGGAAGAAAGAGAACGTCTTCGCTTGAAGAATTTCTCGATTACGGATTCATTGAACTTGAGCCATTAACCTATATTCGCGGACGAAGTCTGCCCGACCAGTTCATGATCGTGGATGAAGCGCAGAACCTTACTCCTCATGAAATGAAGACGATCATCACTCGTGCAGGAGATCGCACAAAAGTAGTGCTGACCGGCGATCCTTATCAGATCGATATTCCGTATCTGGATTCTGAAAGCAATGGGTTGAGTGTGGTGGTGGATAAATTCAAAGATGAAAAGATTTCCGGACATGTAACGCTGGTGAAGGGTGAGCGTTCCATGCTGGCGGATATGGCTGCAAAGTATTTATAGAAAAGGATATATCTTATGAAAAGAGAAGAAGCACTCGCATTATTAAAGACACATTTGAAGAACAGAAATCTGCAAAAGCACTGTCTCGCAGTGGAAGCTGCAATGTTGCATTTTGCAGAATATTTTAATGAGGATTCCGATGCCTGGGCCCTTACCGGGCTGCTCCATGACCTTGATTATGAAAGCACTGCTGATGATTTTTCCCGCCATGGCAAAGAAACTGTTGAGATGCTCAAAGATAAAGGGCTCGATGAGAAAATTCTCTATGCCATCGAAGCACATCCCGGGCATGTTGAAAGACAATCAAATATGGATAAAGTGCTTTATGCGGTTGATTCGTTGACCGGGCTCATCGTTGCTGCTGCGCTCATGCATCCTGATAAAAAGATATCCTCATTGAATACGGATTTTATATTGAGAAGGTTCAAGGAAAAACGCTTTGCTGCAGGTGCGAATAGAGAGCAGATAAAATCCTGCGAAGAATTTGGCATGTCTCTCGAAGATTTTATAGAGCATACTTTGCAGGCAATGGCTGGCATTGAAGCTGAGCTTGGTTTTTAGATGTTAGATCGATAATTCAACAAAATAGAACACAGATAC
>MVCT01000115.1 GCA_002049945.1 Candidatus Cloacimonas sp. 4484_140 | reverse complement strand
GGGATAGCGGTTCATAAATCAGAAATTAGTGTTCTGAGTTCTTCAATCAAAGAAACACTGAATGTCGATTAACGAATGTTGATTTTAGAAGATGGCAGGGATAGCAGTTCATAAATCAGAAATTGGTGTTCTGAGTTCTTCAATCAAAGAAACACTGAATGTCGATTAACGAATGTTGATTTTAGAAGATTGCAGGGATTCAAATTACCGATAGACCAAAAAAAGGGACACCAGTGCGATGTCCCTTAATAATTTCAGGGAGAATGTTTACTTATTACACTCTGGATGCTTTGCGTGATGACCTTGAGGTTTCATTTTACGTAATGCTTTAAGCATATCTTTCTGGTCCTGTGTAAGAACAGAATCGATCTTTTCTTTTACAGTAATAATTTCCTTCGCAAGAGTTGCTTTTTTCAGGAAAATCTGATCAACGATCTTGCGAGCTTCTTTATAATTTTCATCTTCCAGGGCATTTTTCTTATCGATCTGAAGTTTATTAATATCTGCTTTCAAGTCGATTGCTACTTTGCGGGCGTCATCCTGATAATCATCGATCTTTTCAATCTGATCGTCTGTTAGCCCAAGCTCTTCTGCCATCCAGAAAGGGAATCCAATATGCTGTCCTTTTCCCTCGGGTCCCTGTTTCATATTATGACCTTGCGGAAATTGTTCATGATACATCATAGGCATTTGTCCTCTGGGGTGAGGATAGTTTGTATCTTGAGCCAGCAACGGAGTTGCAAGCAGGACTAAGAGTACTGTGAGTACAAGATATTTTTTCATTTGTACCTCCATGATTTATTTTTTCACATATTTGTCTCATAAGAGGGGTATGACGAAAAAAGGTTTAAAAAATTATAATGGAAGTTTATTTATGGGTGTCTTTGTCCATGTCCTTTAGTTTTTTCCACCACTCAAGACGCTTCTTTATTTCCTTTTCAAAACCGAACCGGGATGGTAAATAATAGGTCTTTTCCTTCATTTTATCTGGGAAATATTTTTGATAAGAATAACCATCCTCAAATTCATGGGAATATTTATAATTTTTTCCATAGCCAAGTTCTTTCATCAGACCTGTCGGTGCATTTCGGATATGATAGGGCACGCCGAGATGGCTCGTTTTCGTTGCATCGCCTGCTGCAGATTTATAGGCAGTATAAATTTTATTACTCTTAGGAGCTGTTGCCAGATACACGACCAGTTGAGCCAGCGCAGTATTGCATTCCGGCATTCCAAGAAAATGAACCGCATCCTTCACAGCCATTGCCTGAACCAGTGCTTGAGGATCTGCAAGCCCCACATCCTCCGAGGCAAACCGCACCAGCCGTCGTGCAACATACATGGGATTTTCCCCTGCTTCCAGCATACGCGCCAGCCAGTAAAGCCCTGCCTGCGGATCGCTCCCTCTCAAAGATTTATGTAAAGCTGAGATAATGTTGTAATGTTCTTCTTTATCCTTATCATAAAAGAGATTGTTCCTTTTCAGCAGTTTTTTGATCGATGCGACAGAAAGTTTTTCCTTTTGCTTGCCGTATGCTTTGATAATGAGCTCAATGGAATTCAGTGCAACTCGCGCATCACCGCATGCATAATCAGCAAGGAAATGAAGTATTTTATTATCGAACATTTTCTCATAGTTCTGAATATCACCTTGAGGGTGTGAGAAACTTCTTTTTATGATGGTGTAAATATCCTCTTCGTCGAGAATTTGTAGCACGATAACTTTGCAGCGTGAAAGCAGCGGAGCAATAACTTCAAAGGAGGGATTCTCTGTGGTTGCGCCAATTAGTACAATAACTCCCTTTTCAACGAAGGGCAGAAATGCATCCTGCTGTGCTTTGTTGAATCGGTGTATTTCGTCAACAAAGAGGATGGTCTTTTTATGAAAATTACGCAGATCGTATTCCGCTTCCTTCATGGCATTGCGTACTTCTGTGATCTTGGCAAGAACTGCGCTAAAGAAAATAAAACTGGCATTTGTCTTGTTGGCAATGATCCTTGCGAGCGTGGTTTTGCCTGTGCCCGGAGGTCCCCAGAATATAAGTGAAGTCAGCTCGTTGTTCACGATTATATTTCTGAGTATCGTGTCCTTTTCCAAAATTTTATGCTGCCCAACGAACTCATCCAAAGTCTGAGGTCGCACACGTTCTGCCAAAGGCATGTCTTTGTAATCGATCTCTTTATCGGTGTGAAATAGCTCTTTATCCATTTTTAAATAGCTCTGTTTTATAAAGCTCGTAATTGCCTTGAGCAATACTTGTGAATATCTCGCTGTTCATAAAAGCATCGAGTTCGTTCTTTTTTATGAACGTTACTTCTTCGTGCTCATAACCGTCATGGGCAGTGTTGATCTTCTCTGCAACCTCTTTGACAGATAATGATGTTTTTGTATAAAATACCAGTTCCGGCTTGAAGTGAATTGTGTCCCGAATTAAACCAAGACAAACGCAATTTTTGATATCATCTTTTACGAGAGACCCTTCTTCAAATAATTCTTTATATAATACCTCGAAAACTGAGAGAGTGCGAGTTTCGTTCTTTTCAATTGAGAACTGTCCTGCAATAAGATGCCAAAGTCCTTCCCCGAAATATACCTTTGCGCTTCGTTTTACAAAAACAAAATACTCATCACCGGTTTCCAAAAATGTGCACAAAGCAATTGCGTTTGACAAATAGGATTTTCCATATACCCTAGAAAGTTCTGGATAATTAAAGTTCGTTCCCATCAGCTCCTTGAAATTGGTCTCGGATACATATACTATCAACAAATTATCCTTTATTTCGTAGTCTTCGAGACGGTAAATGGGACCGTTAAAGAGCGGCTTATCCTTCTTATTAGCTTCCTGTATTTCATCTTTCCAATACTTCTCAATATGTGCCGTTGTCTTTTCATCATAGGAAAGAGTTCGTTTGGTATGAACGATCTTCAGCTTATCTCTTGGGAATACTCCGGACGCTAATATTTCAAAGGTTTTCATAACTGGTTTAGAAATAAAATAGAGGACTGCGTGTCAATTTATAGATGTTCTTTACGCAGTCTGCTTGCAGAAATTCCCATTTGATTTCTGTATTTTGTGACAGCGCGAAGTGATATTTCAATTCCCTGTTCGTTTAAAATATTCACGATTTTCTGATCGCTGAGGGGCTTTTTCTTATTTTCGGCATCAACGATCTTTTGTATCTCCTTTTTGATGAGCTGGGATGAGATGTCCCCCACCTTGCTGGTGAAGAACCATTTCATGAGATAAACGCCGAGTGGTGTTTCGATATAATAATTATTTACCACTCTGCAGATCGTGGACACATCTCGATTGATTCTTTTTGAGACATCTTCGTAAGTCATGGGCTCCAGGACTTTTTTCCCTTCCCGGAAAAATGCAGATTGCTGTTTTATTAGTTCATCAGTGATCTTAAGAAGTGTTTCCCGCCTCATATATAATGCCCTTACAAAGTTCTCCGCAGCAAGGAGTTTTGATTTGATATACCTTACTGCACTTTTCTTGTCAATGCTCTGCTTGAGGATCTGTTGCGCATACTCTTTGTTAACTGATATTTCCGGAATATAGGTATCATTTACAATAATCTCAAGATCACCATCAATTTCTTTCACAATGATATCCGGCTTAATATAGCAAGTTCGTATGATTCATACAATTCCTGAAAGGGTGTATCGAGGTAGCCGTTCTTGTCCAGATTGTTGAGAATGGAATCTGCGAACTCATGCTCGATTGAAGTGAGGGGTAATTCTCTAACCTGTTGTGTGAAATGATCCCAGATGCTTTCTTTTGAGGTTTCGTACTGCTCATTCTCAGGAGTTGCGGAGCGCGATCTGTCCTGACGTTCATACTCGAATTGTGCATTGGTCACTTCATCTATGTCATTTATGATCTTGTTAAGCTGCTGTATTTGGTCGGCAAGGTCACCGTCGTCATCTATATTTTGTAAGTCCTCGATCTCGTCCATTACTTCGGGCGTGTCATACTGCCCGTCATCTGAACTGAGATCCTGTAGGAAAGGATTAATGCGGAGTTCCTTTTTCAGCACCATTTCCAGCTCCTGAATGGGTTTCTGGATAAGCTCAGCAGTGATAAGCATCTGTGGGGAGAGCTTTTGCTTCTGCTGCATCTGCTGCGAGGTTGTGACTCTGGCTTTCATACTGTTCATAATTCTTATTTCTTATTTTATCTAGAAATTGTCAATAATTATTTTTGGTAGCTTATATTGAACAGAAGAAGCAGGATGGAAAACGGAAGAATAATATCTTTGAGCCAGTAAAAAATATCGTATACAAAATGATAAGAATTTTACGAATAGCCCATCAAACCTTCGCTTAGTATGAGATATTAAATCCTTTCTACGATAAGAAGAAAATCTATTTTACGAGTAATTCCATAAATTTGAAATAAACTTATCTTTTTATTATTGGGAATAATTGAAACAACCTCTCCTTCTATATTATTCAGGAATTGCTCCAGCTTGCTCTTGTCTTTATCCATGTTGATCTCAAATTTGTGAACTCTGTATTTCATGTGTGCCTCTTTTTTGTTTTAATTTTTATGTCAGTCGGGGGTCAATCGCAGCTTCCAATTATCAGGAAAGCCGTGATAAAGTGGTCCCCGATTGCTCAATTAATAATTTTTTGTATTAATTATCTTCGGAATCAGTTTTTTCTATTTTAGAATTCTCTTCTTTTTTTGCTCGGAATTGTTTTCCTAAAGGAGCCCATATAAATAATAAGTGAAAAACAGCTCCGCCAATGACAATCCGGTTTATCCTCTCTATGTAGGGAGTTCCTTTTAACACGATGGCACAGAGAATCAATACCGCTCCCCACACAATTGCACTTGCGATGATTAAATATCCTGTTGTTGTTTTTTTCATAAACAGATACCTCTGACTTCATTTTTTGTATCAAGACATACTGAATTTTCTATTTTTGCTAATAATATTGCGTTACTCCCAATAGTCATATGTCTCATAAAAATAGTATCCTGAAAAAGCTATTTTATTGTTATTTGGTGAAAATGCAGGTCCAAATCCCTCGTGTATCATAGTTTCATTTGCTCCATTCGTATCGATAATATAAATACTATCAATTATTGAAGAACCTGAGTATAAAAATTTTTTTCCGTCATGTGAGATAGTTGGAAACTGAGGATGATATGAAGATGTTTCAATTTGGGTAATGCCTGAGCCATCAGTATTCATTATATAGAGGTAATAGTAATCATTATACACGATCTTTGAACCATCTGAAGAGAATGAAATAAAGCCTTTCAAATCAATATTATCATATAACTGTATTTGATTTGTACCATCTGAATTCATTACAAAAAAAGGTCGGGAATGATCGATGTATGCACTAAAGTAGATTTTTGTTCCGTCCGGTGAGACTGCCAGATGTGTATATGCATATTCGTT
>MVCT01000009.1 GCA_002049945.1 Candidatus Cloacimonas sp. 4484_140 | reverse complement strand
CGATAATGAGCACATCGGGTTTTTCATCTTGAAGGCATGGAATATCAGCAAGGGTCAGGTGGTGAGAACGCTCTCTCCGCCAATCCGCTTGCACCTCATCCTTGTGAATAATTACATCGTGGGTGTACCTGATTCCGTCTATGACCATCTTTCCGAACTTGTAGCTTTCGATTCTCATAAATCCTCACAAATAAAACGGGTATGAATGTCAAGAAAATGCATGCAAAATTTGACAAACATATATGAATTAAAATCTTTATTCTTACTATGCCATTATACAGAATGAAAAGGGAGGCATAATGGAATTAAAAACGGTGAAATTGATATTCCCAGAGGGGTGCAATATTATACTGGGGCAATCTCATTTTATTAAGACCGTTGAGGACATTTATGAGGTCATGGTGAATTCCGTGCCGGGTATCAAGTTCGGGCTAGCGTTCTCGGAAGCATCCGGTCCATGCCTTATTAGAAAAGACGGCACCGACGATGAGCTCATCGAGATCGCAGTGAAAAATCTGGAGAATCTCGCTTCGGGCCATTGCTTTTTTATTGTGATGCGGGACTCATTTCCCATCAATGTGCTGAACGGGCTGAAACAGTGCTTTGAGGTGGTTAATATCTTCTGTGCCACTGCAAATCCGGTTGAGGTTATCGTAGCAGAGTCTGAATTGGGCAGAGGTATTCTCGGTGTTATTGACGGCTTTTCCCCAAAAGGAGTTGAGTCTGACGAAGATAAGGCAAAACGAAAAGAATTTCTTAGAATGATAGGATATAAACTCTGATGAGACTTTTTCTTGCAATTGATTTTCCTGACGAGCTGAAAGTGCGCATTGCACGCAATGTCGAGATATTGAAGGGCTATATTCCCAAAGGGATCAAGTGGGTAGATAAGAAGAACCTGCACGTAACCTTTAAATTTCTCGGCGATGTGAACGAGCGTGTTCTGGAAGACCTAAATGCCCCCATTGAAGGCATTACCGGCAAGTATTCTCCATTCACGATTTCCTTTAAGGATGTAGAAATGATCCCCAATCCCGAACGTCCGCGCCTAATATGGTATGACATGAAGGATGACACAGAGTCTGCATCGAAGCTTTTCAGAGGTGTTGACCTGGCATTGTATGATCTGGGTTTCAGTAAAGAGAAACGCCCCCTGGCACTGCATACCACGCTTGGCAGAGTAAAATTTGCACGAAATATTGAATGGGAGAAAATTTCCTCAAACCTGATACCGATAGATGATATTGTTAAGTGCGGGGAGCTCACACTTTTCAAGAGCCGGCTCACCCCCTCGGGTCCGATATATTCAATTTTGAAAACATTTCCTTTAAAAAAAATAGATAAAGACGGAGGTAATATACAATGAAAAAGGAAAATTACAAAGAATCCTTAGTTACTGCAATGGGACAAATCCGTAAAAAGTACGGCGAGGGCTCGATCATGCGGCTTGGTGATGATGTCAGAGTCGATATCGAGACCATACCTACAGGTGCGATAAATCTTGATGCTGCACTTGGTGTGGGTGGAATTCCCCGTGGAAGAGTCTCGGAAATCTACGGTGAAGAAGCATCAGGTAAAACCACACTGGCTTTGCACATTGCAGCCGAAGCCCAGAAAATGGGTGGTGTGATCGCTTTTATTGATGCTGAACACGCATTGGATCCTTCTTATGCACGAAGGCTTGGTATCAATACTGACGAAATGCTCATCTCACAGCCGGATACTGGCGAGCAGGCGCTGGAGATTGCGGAAACACTGGTACGAAGCAATGCAGTTGATCTTATTATTGTGGACTCTGTAGCTGCACTGGTTCCTCAAGCTGAGATCGAGGGTGATATGGGCGATACTCATGTTGGATTACAGGCACGTCTTATGTCACAGGCGCTGCGAAAACTTACAGGCGTGATCGGTAAATCACACTGCTCACTCATCTTCATCAACCAGACCCGTATGAAGATCGGCGTCACTCCTTATATGAATCCCAGAACAACAACCGGCGGCGTGGCATTGAAATTCTATTCTTCAGTACGAATCGAGGTCAAAGCCGGACCCAAGATCAAAAGTGCTTCAAACGAGATCCTCGGTAATGTGATCTGGGTAAAGATCGTGAAGAATAAGCTTGCTCCTCCTTTCCGCTCAGTTCAGTTTGATATCATATATGGCAAAGGCATCTCCTCACTCGGCATTCTTGTGGACGAAGCAGTGAATGCGAATATCATCCAAAAGAAGGGTTCGTGGTATTCTTATGAAGGAACTCAGATCGGTCAGGGCAAGGACCAGGCAAAAGAATATTTGCGTGAGAATCAAAAGGTCAAAGAACAGGTCGAGAAAAAAGTGAAAAAGGCACTCGGCATAGAAGTACCTTCTAAAAATGAAGATAACAAGGATAAAAAAGAGAAAGAATAGACGCTTATACGATATTTTCATTGATGGTGAGTTCAGTTTTTCTGTTTCATCAAACAAAGTATTACAAAAATTCGGGCTGGAACAAGGGCAAATCTTCCAGCCCGATAACTTTAATAAGTTGCGTGAAAAGATAGAATTCTTTGAGGCAGAAAATATTCTCCTGCAATTCCTGGGATACCGATTTCGCTCTAAAAAAGAGATTTTAATAAAGCTCACAAGCAAGAAAATTTCCAGATCAACTATTGATGCACTTATTGCAAAATATGAGGCGAAGGGCTTCATCAATGATGAAAATTTTGCAGAATCCTACATCTTGGATTTGATAACCCATCATCCCCAAGGGAACTTTGCCATCAGGCAGAAATTAAAGCAAAGAGGTATCTCAAACGAGATCATAAAAAGGTTGAGTGAGGAGTATCTTTCAGGGGAGAATGAGCATGAAATGGCAATCAAGGAACTCTCAAAACGCAAAACAAGATATATGAAATTGGAACCCCGCGAACGCAGGAATAAAGCTCTTGCATTTTTGCAGAGAAAGGGATTTTCTTATACCTGTGCAAGGGAGTGTATTGAGGAAATATTGTTTAGCGAGGAAAGTTAGAGAACTATTCTATTCTTCTGCTTCCTGAATAACCTTTATGGCATCAACATTCATAATGAGAGTGGTGAACAGCGAGATGGCAAGTGATATAAACGCAACGAGCAGCAGGTCGAAAAGCTCAATTTTCACAGGAAGAGTTTGGAAGGGCATTCCGGATATGGGAATTTGTATGAACTGCCATTTTATCTGGGCAAAGAGAAGTCCAAGAGACACAATAAAACCGGATACCGTTCCGATCAAATAAATAAATAATCCATTATATAAAAATATCTTCATGACATCTTTTTTCTTTGCTCCAAAGGATTTGAGGATACCGATGTCCTGACGTTTCTGAGCAACCAGCTTGAGATAATTTCCGATCATATTGAATGCTGTGATAAGAAATATTAGCACAAGCACAAGGAACATGATCTTCTTCTCAAATCGGATGGCAGTAAAAAGATGCTTCTCAAATTCTCTCCAATCCAGCACTTCATAGGAATTGCCAAGTTCAGCCCGGATATTCTTTGCGACGCTAAGGGATTTTTTGGGTGAAACCGTTTTGATGCCCAGATATGTGATTGCATCGTCCATATTTTGAAATTTTTGAAGGGTGTGAATGTCTGTGTAGGAGTATTTCATGTCGTATTCAGGAATGCCGGTGTAGAACAGCCCGACAACTTTTAGAGTTTTGCTTTTCGGCATCATGCCAAATGGAGTCGGCTGGTCTGCAATAGGGGACGTGAGCGTCAGTTCGTCTCCCCAGTTCACACCAAGGATAAGAGCAAGGTCCGAACCAACAATTATACCATCTTTCATCTCTTCTTGTGTGGGAGCGCCGATGTATATTCTTCTCAGCAAATTTGTGATTTCATCATGCTTAGAGATGTCAATGCCCTGGCAAATGGTACCACTCACTTTTTTCTCGTGAAGAAGCATTAGTTCTGCCTGTACGATTGGGCTTATTCCTGTTATTGATTTGTTCGGAATCTTCTCTTCGATCTGCTGCCAGCTCGTAAGCCGTGCAAAATCCTTTGCATAAATTTTGATCTCCGAATGCAGCCCGATGATTCGCTCTGTGATGTCTTCTTCCAATCCGTTCATCACGGACATGACCACGATCAGGGCAAAAACACCAAGGAAAATTCCTACAACAGAGATAGCGTTGCCAAAAGAGAGGAATTTGTGGTTTCCAGATGTAAGATAGGTACGTGCAAGCCGGATGTAATACATGCTCACTGAGGTCTCTCCCAGGTAACTTTCTGCATTCGAAAGAGATATTTGAACAGTCCGATAAAAGCAGCATAATTAATTATGATCAAGTAAAAAGGAACCGTTAAAAGAACAGGCATTTTTTTGTTCTTAAAGAACACAATTCCGCTCAACCCTAGCACATAGAAAAGGATTTGAAGAAGTAAAAAGATACGGAATCTGAGAATGGGGATAAAAATATTTGAAACGAACAGAGCGATCATAAAGAGGAATGAAAAACTTCTCAGGAATTTATGTGAGAGAAATTCAAAAGCGATCCTGCCGCGGAATGGATTGAGAAGTTTTCTCAGAAGAAAGAGCTGCTGAAAATTCCCGACTGAAATTCGAATACGCCGCCTCATTTCTCCTCCCACCGAAGTAGTTCCTTCTTCCACTGCAACAGCACCGGGTTCGTACACAGCGCGCTTCTTCTGTTGAACTGCATACATAGGAAGAATGTAGTCGTCATTGATCGCCCGGGTAGGAAGTGTTTGGAAGAGAGATTTCCTAAGTGCATACAAAGCGCCGTGAGCTCCTAATATTGAATAAAATTTACTCTCGTTTGTTTTTAAAAAGGTTTCATAATGCCAGTAAAAACCCTCGCCCTCTGCGCGGGAAGTTGATGATGCATCACGCAAAATATAGAGACCGGACACACTACCGATATTTGGTTCTTTAAAAGGAGAAATAAGTTTTTTTAGAGCATTTACAACAAGCATTGCTGACGCATCGGAAAAGACGATGATCTCTCCCTTTAGCTTTGGAACAGTTTTATTGATCAAGCTCGTTTTTCCTTCGCGCACATTATAAGCAATAAGCTGTATTTCATCTGAATAAAGTTCTGCGATCTCAACTGTTTTATCATCAGATCCATCTGATGCAACGACGATCTCGATCTTATCTTTCGGGTAATCAAGCTCGAGCGTATTACGTATCTTTTTCTCTATAACTTGTTCCTCATTATAGGCAGGTATAAAAAAGCTGATTTTAGGCAGAACCGATCCGTCTCTTAGCTCTTCATCGGAGAATTTCACAAAGTGCTTTGGCATCAATTTTGATAAAAAAAGTATAAGGATAGGATATCCAAAATATACGTAGAAAAGTATGATGCAAGAGACCCAGAAAGCGATTATCCAGCCCATATTACTCATACTTCATTTCCCAGATAGAGTGATATAATTTGTTGCCGAGTATTCTCTGAATGAAAAATTTAATATCCTGTCTGAATTTCATAGATTTCCAAACTGAAGGATCAAGAGAAACTATTTTTTGAAACAATTCTAGTGTATATTTTCTTTTTATTGGAACTCGCCCCAGCGAAAAGAGATTAGAATCAGGATTATTTGTATGATACATAGAAGTACAGAGTGTTTTGTAGCCGGCTTTTTGTGCTGCTTCAACAATTCTTTTATTTCCTCTTCCACCGGGCAGCGACAGACTTGTGACAGGTTTATGAATTATTACTTCGAGTTGCCTTCTAGACTCTTCCAATTCATAATACAATTTTTCATCGGGGAGATTTGAGAGAAAAACATGATTCACCGTATGGGAGCCGATTTCCATTCCTTTGTCGGAAAGTGAGCGTATTTGATTTTCGGAAAACCCGATTTTGGAATCGATCAGGCAGGTTGTGACAAAAAAAGTAGCGCCGAACTCGTACTTTTCAAGTTCAGGCAAGCAGTATTTAAAATTATTAGCATACCCGTCATCAAAGGTAAGGCATACAGTTATTTTTGCTTGTTTGGAAGGATTTTGCACCCTTTCTGCAAACTCATTGACAGCGATACAAGAATAATCCAACTCACCGAGCAAAGCCATCTGCTTCCGGAACATTTCTTTCGTGATTGTATAGGGGTCACCTTCCGGCAGGATGTTGTGGTACATCAGAAAAGGAATTGCGTGAGATGTCATAACTTATTTTGAGATAAACTCAACAGGATGCAGAAATGCTTGGGCAACTTCAGTGGTTTTGATCTGTTCAATATCACTACCATGGAAATAGATGAGAATGTCATGAGTTCTGTTGAAATCCTGATTTCTTAGATTTGCATAATTAGGACGCATTTTATTTCGCAGAGTATATTTTATATCGATTTCCTGAGCATAGGGAGGCCAAAGCATAAGGGTGACATCTTTTTCCTGAATGTAATAACCAAATTGGGTAAGATCCCAGAATGGTTTGACTGCAAGCATCACACCGCCTGTAAGATTGCTTGCATCCACCCAGCGTGAAAGGTTCTGATCAAAGAGCAGTTTGCGACCCTGACTTCGCACCTCGGATTTTTCAATATCAGACTGATAAATAACAACCGGAAGATCCATCTGCACCCCTGTATTTGGTGAATATACCTGAGAGATTTCCTCAGAGTATGGTATATAAATTGCCGCTGATTCAATCGGAGCAGTTTTTGAAAAAATGAAGTCCAATGAAATTTCCACGAAACTCTGTTCTGCAAATGCAGTGATAAGTGCAATGAATTTGCACAGATCATACCCGCTGCTGCTCCTGAGATATCCTTCTGCTCTGAAGGTTGTTCTAAGTGGTCCGGCTTCGACCATCTCAACATTATAGGTAGAGAAATCATAGGAGCTCTGATAAAAGATGCCATTGTGCGTCATGATGATGTCTTCCCCATCAGACACAAGTTCATTATCTGAATAATAACCATCACCATTGGCGTCAAGCCATGCTTTGTCCAGCAGGGTGAAATGGTTCTTATTAAGATCAAATCGTAATTTACCTGTACTTACCTGAATGACGTTCTCTTTGTAGCGGACAGTGATGCCTGATTTGAAATTCATTTTCGCGAGTTCGCTGCCATAGAGAAGAGAAAACTGCTTTTCTTCATTAGCTTGAAAGCTTGCCTGGAAATCGAGCTGTGCTTCTTTGAAGCTGCCATCTGGCCAGGAATGTGTAACCTTTATTTGATAAGGGATATCCTGACCGCCGGGATCTTTGAGGAGCATTATTGTTTTTTCAAAAACTTTTCCTGCAGGAAACTCAACAACACCTGTACAGGGTGTATTCTCAATGCCAATTTTATTAGGATTTTTAACTCTAAAGGTGGTTGTATTTCCTTGGGAATAATAGGTTTTTGTGATCTCGTAATCCTGCTGAGAAGAAATATCTTTTACCTTTTGCTGGGTTTGCGTAGGTTTTGCAAATATTTTTTTATCCTCATACTGCGAGGTAACCAGCTTCACATCATCAATATAGATCACAGCATCTTGAGATGGTTTCCAGCGGAAGAAATTCAGATCGACAATTTTCTTGATATTGATCTTATCAGACATTTCATCAATTGGAATTGAAAATTTATTCCATTGTTGCGGTTCAAGATATAGATCATATTTGAATCGTTTTTCACTGCGGTCTTTTATTTGGAGAATAACTCTCAGCTTTGATTGAGAGGGATTGTATATTTCGAAATTTAGTGCTTCAAAATTAGACCAGCGTTTGGGGAAGTACTGCAGAAAAATCTTGGGAGCAGCACCCCGATTTGCCAGGAACTCAACTTTCCCAGACTGATCACCACTATGTACAAATTGGTTTGACTGGTATAGTATAACATCTTCGTAGCGCCATTTTTGGAGTTCTTCCGGAGTTTCAAAATCACTGAGCATGAGGAATCCACCTTCGGGACTATACCCCTTTTTCTCGGCTTCATTAAAAACATCTCCAGCATCCTCGATCGTATCATAGATTCTGCCCTGAATCGGTGCGAAAATCCCGGTAATATAAGGAAAAATATCCAGAACATGAAATACGACAATAACGATCACAACAATAAGTATTGAAATAAAATCTCTTGTGTAAAGTTTCATAATGCTCGAATCGATTTTTTGATTATTTTTTTCATCTTTACAAATTCATCTGAAATAAAATCTATTAAAACCAATTATTAAAATTAAAAAAATTTAATCAAAGTATTTATTCTTTTTTAAGGAGTGCTCTATATAACTGATCAGTTTGTTTGATCATTTGCTCCATAGAGAATTTGTTTTTAGCACGGACAAATCCTTCGTTTCCCATTTCTTCTCGCTTAAGTGGGTCGTCGAGTAGTTTTATGATAGCCGAAGAAAGCTTGTCTGCTCTTTTTGGTGGAACAAGATATCCTGTTTTGCCGTTAACGATCAATTCGGGATTACCGCCAACTTCTGTTGCAACTACCGGTTTTTTTAAAGCCATCGATTCTAAGATTACATTTGAACAACCCTCAGTCAAAGATGAAATTACAGAAATATCTACCGATCCGAGATAGCTAAGATACTCGGTTGAATGATCCATCAAAATTACATAATCTTCAATGCTAAGTTTTCGTACAATTTCTTTCATAGATGCATTGGTCATACCATATCCCATTGCAAGAAATGTAATATTTGAGAAATTGTTCAATATGATTTTTGATGCTTGAAAAAATGTTTTGTGATCTTTCACGGGATCGTTGCGTGCAAATATGCCGACTAATAAATCTCCATTTCTAAGCCCCAAATCCTTTCTGATTTTTTCTGAATTTACCTTTAGCCCAAATAAATTTTCATCAATTCCATTATAGATCACTCTGATTTTTTTTGGGGATATTTTTTCTACTTTTTGTAAAAATTTTTGTATTTCTTTTGCATTTACGATAATTTTATCAGTTCCTATCGCAAGAATCCTATCTGTGATTTTATGCAAAAGATTTTTCCAATTATCAACACTTCTCATCGATGCTATAACAACCGGTGTTCGTGCAAGTATTGCACAGATTCTTCCATAAGTGTCAGCCGTGAATAAATATGTGTGAACAATATCGAAGTTATTTTTTTTGATGAAATTATATAACTTGATAAGTGTTTTTAAATCGAAAAAGCCATGCTGAGATAATAATTTTACTGTGATATCCATTTCCTCAATTTCTTTTTTGAGCATTGCTTTTTTTTGGTCGAGATTGCATACTGTAATTGCAAATTCTGAGCTAGGTAATCTTTTGGCTAATTCTATGATCTGTCTTTGGGCTCCCCCCGGATCAAGATGGTCAATGCAGAGTAAAATATTTGTTTTCATTAATTGCTAAATTGGTTTATTCAATAGATTTAAATATAAAGCTTCGTGATTTTTTGCCATTATTTCTGCAGTAAATAGTTTTTGGATTCTCACTTTTGAAGCTTCCGAGAAATTGTTTGATAGATTTTGATCTGTTAATAGTTTAAGAATGGCTTCAGCAAGAGTCCTTGGATTGTTTGGCTCAACAATTATTCCTGTTTCTCCGTTTATACATAGCTCAGAATTTCCGCCGACATTTGTAACTACGGCTGGTATTCCCTGTCTCATAGCTTCTAATAAAGTTATTGGAAATCCTTCTCTCGTAGAAGAGAGCACGAAAAGATCGGCTATAGAGAGCAATTCGGGAATATCCTTCCTCAATCCGGTGATAATTACATTATTCTGAAGATTGAGTTCTTTCGTAAGAAGAATAATTTCTTGTTTTAATGAGCCGTCACCAATTATAAGTGCCTTGAAATTTAGAGTCTCATTTATTACCTCTTTTAATGCTTTTAAAAAAACATGATGAGCTTTGGCAGCTTCCAGTCGTCCAATAATCACAATAACTTTATCGGATGGTTCTATGCCGAATTCTTTTCTTTTTTCCAAAACATTAATTTTGATATTAAATTTTGTTAGATCCACTCCGTTATAAATTGTAATGAATTTATCAGGATTGATTTTTGTCATCTTAATATAAAATTCTTTAACCTTATTAGAAACAGCGATGATTTTATTAGTAATAGATGCCAGCAAGCTATCCGCCCAAAAATGAGCTCTTCTTTTCCAAACATCAACGTTATGTTCAGTAATTACAATGACTTTTACTCCTGCAAGTTTTGCAGCAATTCTTCCCCAGAAATTTGCAGTCCATAGGTGAGTATGCACGAGATTGATTTGTTTTTCTTTGATGAGTTTATAAATTTTGTATATTATGTATGGGTCAAATTTTGGTTTTTTATATAAAGGTATTACTTCGATTCCAACATCTTCTAATTCATCAGAGAATATCCCCTTATCGTTAAGGCAACAGACTGTTGGATAAAATTTATCTTTATCTATGTTTTTGCATAGGTCAATAACGACCTTTTCTGCACCCCCTAAACCCAATGACCAGATGATGTAAAGAATGTTTATTTTATTCATGATTTCTATTAATTAATATTGAGACTAGTTCTCTTACATTCTTTTTGATATCGAATTTTTCTTCAACAAGCTCCCTTCCGTTTTTCACAAATGTTTTTGCTGCGTCGGGATCATTAAGCAATCCAATGATCGCATCTGCAAGCTGTAGTGAATTTCTTGGCTCAACTGTAATACCTGTAATGTTGTTTTGTATTATTTCCGGCACTCCTGAGACCGTAGTTGATATAACAGGTGTGCGCATTGCAAGAGCTTCGATCATCACATTAGGGATACCATCTCTGTCACCATTTTTTGAAATAACACAAGGTAATACGAACATCCGGGCTTTATTGAACATATCAAAAATGTAGGATTGAGGTTTCATCCCGGATAGCACGACATATTCCTGTAATTCCAATTGTTCGATTTGTAATGTGAGGGCTTTTCTGTCTGGACCCTCTCCGATAATAATACACTTGAATTGATAACCTTGATCACGAAGAATATCACAGGCATCAAGAAGATAGGGAAATCCTTTCTGCTCGCACAGTCTTCCAATTGAGAAGATCAGGTTATCTTCGATATTTTTATTTATTTCCGGTAGCGTATCAAAATCAATTCCGTGATAGTTCAGGATTATCTTATCATTCTCTTTATAATCAAGTAATGAATCCAGATATTTTTTATTATAGCCGGTACATGTCGCAACGAATTCTGCATGCTGAACTTTTTCCTTCAGCATTGGATTTGGTAGAAAAATATCCCATGCATGGGCAGTAAAACTAAATGAAATTCCCAGAATTTTCGAGATAATAACTGCACTTGTCGTGGGTATAGTTGCCCAATGTGCATGAAGGTGGGTAATCTCCAGATCCCTTATTAATTTTGCATAATATAATGAAATGGGAATTATTGCTATTGATTTTATAAGAAACTCAAATGAAGTAATATTTGATTTAATCAAATAGGTGAATAAGCTAAGGCATTCCAATGGTCTGTTCCATATGAAATACAGAAGGGCTTTTATCACATTTATTGAAAGGAGTGCGGAATAGTGAGTCTGTGTTATAAATTCTTGAGCTTGGGGGTGTACGACCTTATCCTTACATTTCTTCAGTGAGAAAAGCTGAACGTTGATCTGATTTTTCTTTAACTCTATTATTTCTCTTAATATAAAGGTTTCATGGGTTTCAGGGAATTGCGATAATATATATGCTATTTTTTTATTATTTATCTTCATGCGATTGGGATTTTAATTTGTTTGCATCTATCATTTCTTGTGTTATGATGATTTTCAGTCTTTGCATCAGAGCCGCAATGATCCAGAATTGTCCGGCGATTTCAAGAGAATTCATTCTTGAACCGAACATACATGCCACAGCAAGTCCGACGATACCTCCAAGAAATCCTGCTGCACATCCCTTAAAGAAATTGTCTTTCGAATATCTGAAAACCCATAGGGTTGTAGAAAATACAATGATCAGTAATGAAAGAAACACCAATAGTGCAGGCACACCCATCTCGGCTGCAATTCGAAGATATGTATTATGAGCATCGCGCTTTTCCTCAATCTCAGAGTAGTCCATAATAAAATAAGGAAACACACCAAAGCCAAATCCAAGAATGGGATTTTTCTTAATCATATTTAAGGCACCTCTCCAGATGATAATCCTGTCAGAAGCGCTTTTTTCGACCTTCTCTTCAACGGATTGTTCAAAATATGTCTGCTCATGGGTGAAAGTCGATTTGAATCTTCCTGTAATACTTTCGGGAAGTATTGATGGGTTGATAATAACAAGAATAATTAGTAGTATTCCCGGTATAATAAGCTTTTTACTTCTTGTTATTACAATAACCAGCAAAGCTCCAACCCCAAAAGCTAGCCAGGTTCCTCTTGAATAAGTAACATGAGCGCCCCTGGCGCATAAAAGAAAAAAGATCATATATGTCCAGCTTCGTATTTTATGGGCATTATAGATACAGATCCCAAGAAGTAAAGGTGCATAGTTGACAAAAAATGCGCCGAGAGTATTCGGGTTTCCTGCAATGCCCCCAATCCTTGCTTTTGCCCAGGAAGATACATCCCCAAGGTTCGCATGTTGACGAATGGTGATCAATGCTACTACAACAGCAGTAAACATAATAATAACGAAAACTTTTTTTATTGACTCTTTATCTCGAACGTTATTCACAACAACAATATATAGGAACATCGGTACATACCATCGCCAGAAAGAGAATATTATATTTCCTCCTTCAACATCAACCATATAATAACTCCCCTGAACCAGGGAAATAATTCCCAGTAAAGCAAAAAGGAAAAGCGGAAAGTTAAGTGGAGTGCGTAACAAAAAACGCTCTTCCCTAGATTCGTGGCTGATAAACCAGGAGAAGAGAACCATAAGAAGAAGTACATTTGTAAAATTTACAGCAGTAGTGAGATCACCTACAATAATTTTACTGAATGGGACATATAATGTGATCGCAAAGATAGGGAGTTCTGGTTTATTTAGAGAAAAAAAGAATAGAATGGCTATAGAAAAATAGCAGAACGCAATGAACATTCTTGATTCAATATTGAAATAAACAACAATTGCCTGTAATAGAATGAAAAATGATACAATAAAATAAAAAAATCTATTGCTTAGAACCGGTTGATCGATTATGCTCGGTCGAACTCGAAGTGGATAGGTTAATGATCCCTGATTAGCCATGATACTTAAAACGGTTAATTTAAATAAAGTTTAGCAAATGCCAAACATTGAAGTTTATTAATGATCATTTAATCTTGATTCACAGTAATATACCTAACAGTTTTTTTGTCGATGGTCTATAAATTACTTTCCCATATTAGGGATAACACCCACAACCGGAACGCTAAGAAGTCTTTCAATATCAATGGGTTTTTTAACATAATCTTTCAGAAAGTCAACCATTATTGGCAGTCCAACTGCGACGAATAAAGCAAAAATAAAACCAATAAGTCGTGTTCTCATTTTACTCGAACCAGTTGGCTTTTCCGGGATCTGAGGAACGTCTATTACTTGAATGTCGCTTCTTATAAGTCTTTCCCAAACTTGTATCTCGCGTAATTTGTTGTACCAGGCATTATAATTTGCACGATTAGATTTCACTTCTGAGGAGAGCCGTGCCAATTCGGGGTCAATACTTTCAATTTCCCATTCTTCGCGATAATCATAATGAATAGGGACTCCGATATACTGTTTATATTTTTGATAATTTTCTTCAGCGACATTGAGTTTCTTGGAGGCTGTTTCCAGTTCTTCTTCAATAAACTTCCTTGCAGATATTACATCTTCTTTATTTTCTTGAAGATTCATGCCCTGCCAAAGTGTTATATAAGCATTTACTATTTGGTAAGATATGTAAGGATCTTGAGTTGTTGCAGATATAGTTAGAACTCCATCTCCACGATATTTTATACTCCTGCTATCTTGTATTTTGACAAGAATATTCTTTTCAATTTCACGTTCATTCTGATGATCTTCTATGGGTCTTCCGAATATTTTCTTAAAAGAGTTGTATGCTTTAGTTCCAATAAGATTTTTTATCCTTTGAAATATTCTCTCTTTTAAACTGAGCTCTTTGTATAGTTCAAAAAAAGTTTTTTCGGGTAGTGATCTCATAACAGCTTGAGTAAAATCAAAGGATCGTAATCTTACTATTTCCTTAGTTATATCTATTCGAGATGAGCCACGGCGGAATATGATCTCCTCTGTTTTCAAGGGCACTTTTTCAATAAATAATGTTGCTTCACTTTTATAATTGGATTTCTTCTTCTCTTGGGGAACATATTTATTATTCATCACAACACCAAAAATTTTACCGCCAGCTAGATTTATAAGTTCATTGGATTTTAAAACAGATATTTTCCTTGTTCTTAGTGCGAGTACGACAAGCACAACAGTGTCAATGAGCGAACTCAATATTGCGGGATCAATGTTTCCCTTATTTGAGACTAATATTGGGGAAGATTCAAAGATAACAATATCAACCGATTGCCTGAATTCTTCTATGACAAACCTTAGATCGTTGAATGATTGAGCTACAATTCCGCTATAGGTTCCGCTCGTAATTATTTTAAGATTTGGGAAATCAGTGGTTTTTAGGGCATCTTCATAATGGATTTTATCATTGATGATATCCGTGACACCATTTTCTTTTGGCAGCCCAAAGATTTTATGCAGCTGTGGATTTCTCAAATTCATATCAACCAGGAGGACTCTTTGAGGTGTGTTTTTTATGAAATTCAAGGCAAGGTTAACAGCCATAAAAGTCTTGCCCTCTGCCTCGCCACCGCTGGTGAAGAGGATAGTTTTTCCATTTTGCTTTTGAATTTCTTTAGAAATAATTTTGTTCATCCGACTGAATTCTACAAAATTATAAGTCTTTATGCCTTTTGTTAGATTCATAATTTATTGATTTGAAAGTAAATACAAAGTAGTAAATACAGAAACAAGATACATAATATCTTTTAAGAAACCGATTGAACCTTTCCATGCCTTGGATATCCAGGTTTTTCTTTTTTCCGGCACATAGATTGTTTCACCGGCTCCCACATAGGGGATATCCTGAAAGTTTTTGTCCTCAATATATTTCTGCAAATCGACCACTTTTGTACGATATTTTCCATCTTTCAATTTTTTTACTAAAAATATATGTTGCAGATCAGCATCTGAACTTGTGCCACCAGCAGAGATTAATATGTCGAGTAGATTGCTACCTTTGATTGGTTCGATTAAACTTGGATTACCAACTCTTCCTGCCACACGAATTTTATCTTCTGTATCAGTTTCAAGTCTTTCTTGGGGCGGATTCCATGCCCCCAGTGATCTCTTTGTCGTTCCCATTAGGGGGGTCATAGGGACTATAATGATGTCTTTTGATTTTAATTTCGGCAATAGATTATAATCAGTAGATGTGAGGAAGGTAAACATATCAACAAGAATTGTTTTCTGTTCAGCCGATTTTAGACTGTATGTTGTTCTATAGAGGTTAACCTCGTTCCAAATTGATCCATCTATCATTCCACCGGCAGCAACAAAGGCGCCCTGAATTCCGGCATTTTCGGGAAGCAGATACCAACCAGGAGCCCCCACATAGCCCAAAACCTGAATGTATTTTCTTTTCTCCTTTATTTGAACTCGTACTTCCTCCTGTCTCCGCAGATAAAGGGGTAAGCTGAAGAAGATAGATTTTTCGAGTTCACCAATTGTAAGCCCTTCTGCTTTGAAATTTCCCAATTTTGGTAGAGTAATATAACCCTCAAAGTTAACTTCATAAGTACTGAACTCCTTTTCGTCCGGAAGTTTGATTATTAAAATATCCCCACCGGTTATGTAATAGGTTCGCTCTTCAGCAGATAGGAAATCAAGGCTGCCTTCCTGGAATTGCAATGATTTGTATTCCTCTGCACTAATAGGGGGATTAAGTCTGTTTAAGCCAGCGATTATTAGATCTTTTTCTTTATCCAGAACATCTATACCATCTTTTGCTAAAGGA
>MVCT01000114.1 GCA_002049945.1 Candidatus Cloacimonas sp. 4484_140 | reverse complement strand
AATTTAATTGTGAATGGCAGAACAGAAGAAATCAAGAAAAAAATCCTGATTTTCCAATTTCTCCTATGGTCATATGAACTAAACTTTAAACAACAAAAAACATTCACTTTCCCAAAGCTTTAGGACGTTAAATGCAAAGCAAATTTAACTGTTCCCTCGTTGGGAATGCATATAATTTAAAGGGCTGAACAGTTCAGCCCCTTTTTTGTCACCCAGTCGTTCTTAACTCAACGCTTCGCTTTTAAGTCAAGTCCGATCAAAACTTGAGTTAAGAATCCGCTTGCGGAGACTTGACTTAAGGATTGGTCGAATCGTTAACTTAACCGCCTTCCGTTTTTGTACCTGAAGGTACTACGCCGTGACAGGTAGTTAAGTTTACCCCGTTAAATGTCTTTTATTTATTTAATTGGGGTCAAGTTCGATAAATTCGAAGGTTATGTTTCATCCAAAAAATTAAACATTCCACTTAAGTAATCCCTAATTTAACGAAACTACGACTCACTTCCTATTTCTTTATAGTTCCCTCTTTATAAAATGGCGGCTTGATGACTGTGGCAGGATACATTTTACCGCGGATTTCAATCTCGATCTCATTGCCGGCTTTCATAAAGTCGCGATGCACATAGCCGGTTCCAATACCCACACCCAAACTTGGTGAAATTGTACCACTGCGCACTTCCCCGATCTCTTTGCCATCCTTGAAAATTTTATAATGAGGTCTAGGAATCCCTTTTCCGTACATCACAAAAGGAATGAGCTTTCTCTGTATCTTTTCCTGTTTAACTTTTTCCAGCACATCTTTTCCGATAAAATCACCTTTATCAAATTTCACTGCCCAGCGGAGTCCTGCTTCCAGAGGATTAGTATCCTTATCAATATCATTACCATAAAGAGGATATTTCATTTCGAGCCGAAGCGTATCACGCGCACCAAGTCCGATAGGTTCCACATCAAATTCTTCACCAGCTTTTTCGACCTTGTGCCACAACTCTTCTGCTCTATCGAGGTCTGTGAAATATATCTCAAAACCATCTTCACCGGTATAGCCGGTTCGGGATATCAAAGCAGGCACACCATCTATCTCAGAATGTATAAAATGATAATATGCCAGTGTTGACAGATCATCATTAATTAACTTCTGTACCACTGGCTCTGCTTGAGGTCCCTGTACACCAATAAGGGCTGTATCATCGCTCACATTTATAAGTTCCATCCCATCAATAAGATTGCTTTTCAGCCACTCAAAATCCTTTTCCAGATTTGACGCATTTACAACAAGATAATAAAAATCTTCATCTCTATATACTAGCAGATCATCGACAATTCCGCCATCCGGATAGCACATATTGCTGTACTGCACCTGTCCGACAACGAGTTCGGAAACGTCATTGATCGTTGTTTTCTGTAAAAACTCAAGTGCTTTTGGTCCCCTTACAATAAATTCCCCCATATGGCTGAGATCGAACATACCAACAGATTCACGGACTTTTTTATGCTCGTGAACGATACCGTTTTTGTATTGGATCGGCATTTCATAACCTGCAAATGGTAAAATTCTAGCCCCTTTTTCTTTATGAATATTATAGAATGGTGTCTTTTTGACCATCATTACTCCTTACATTTTATCTATTTTGGTTGTAAGAAATCACATACTATTGTAGATTGTCAAATTTATTGGAATACTCATTTCACATCAGCTTCTGCTGTTTTTTCCTTCTTTTCGTACATTCATAGAAATATTAGCCCGAAAAGATAACCATCGCTTATACTCTATCCAGTTTTATCATATTGACCTCTGTGCTGGTCTGTAATGGAATACCGGCAACAAAGACTATTATGTTATCCTTCTCGATAAGATTTTGTTCAACAGCAAACTTTTTCACATTTTGAAGCGTGATATCCGTCTCTTCGAGATTCTTTAACAGATAGCAACTCACACCCCAGACCAGTTGAAGGAAACTCATTGTAGCCCTGTTTTCTGTGAAAGCATAGATCGGGGTTGGCACACGGAATTTTGAAAGATGTCGGGCAGTTCTTCCGGATTTTGTAATTGCAAAGATCGCTGATGCGTTTGTATCCTGCGCTATTGCACATGCTGCTTTTGACAGATCGATGGCAAATTGGTTAGTGCGGAATGATCGGCTGAAAAGTTCCGGATTGGGAACACAATCCTGCTCTGCGCGAGTAATAATCTTTTTCATCATTGCAACAGCAACGCTCGGATGTTTTCCGATCGAAGTTTCTGCACTCAGCATAACTGCATCTGTGCCGTCAAATACCGCATTTGCCACATCACTGGCTTCTGCACGGGTCGGAAGTGTGTTCTCAACCATCGATTCCAGCATTTGAGTTGCTGTGATGACCGGAGTACTTGCCTTCTTGCACTTCTCGATAATACTCTTCTGAAGAAGGGGCACTTCCTCTGTTGGCATCTCAACTCCAAGATCACCGCGAGCAATCATAACAGCATCAGAAAGGGAAATGATCTCATCAATATCTTCTATTGCTTCGGGTTTTTCAATTTTTGCTATGATCGGATTGTGAGCATTCTTTTGAAGAAGAATCTCTCTAAGTGCATCGATATCATGATAAGACCGCACAAAGGAAAGTGCAAAAAAATCAATATCCTGCTGAAGCGCAAAATCAATATCCTTCATGTCCTTTTCCGTAATTGTTGGCGTGCTTATCTGGACACCCGGCAGATTCATGCCTTTTCGGGATCTGATAATACCACCATTCGTAACTACACAATGAACCTCATTCCCAATTATATCTTTCACTTCAAGCGAGATATAGCCGTCATCAATGAAAATAACATCCCCTTCTTTCACGTCTTGCGGAAGTTTAGAATATGAAGTGCTGATCTTTTTGTGAGAACCAATGATATTCTCAGTTGTAATAATGAGCATGTCATCAGCAACTACCTCGAACTCTTTTTCAACATTTCCGATACGCAATTTTGGTCCGCCGAGATCTGCAAAGATGGGAATATGGCATCCAAGCTTCTCGGATGCTATTCGAATATTGCTGATATACTGCTTGTGCTCCTCATGAGTACCGTGAGAGAAGTTCAAACGCGCCACGTTCATTCCTTGCTCCCAAATAGTGTTGATTATTTAATGATAAATTGTAAGCATGTTGTCAATATTTATCGAATGCAATTTTTTGTTCCGCAAAATAAAAGAGTCTTATACCATTTATTCGGGAAGAAAATTTTACTATTTGCTCCTCGTTCCTAAGTTCTAATCATTTCTCGTTTCATCTCGTTTCCAAGTTCAACTTGGGAACGAGTAAAGACGAAGGAAAAAAACCCTCAAAGTTATCCTTCAAGGGCTCTCTAAATATATGAATATGAAATTTCTTACATATCCTCAAACCGTTCCACGCACTCGATGTTCTGCTTCTTGAGCTCATCAAGTACAGGTATATAGATTTCAGGATCAACAGGTATTTTTACACCCTTTTCCTGTATCTTGCCCTGAAGAATGAGCTTTACTGCAATTGCTGCAGGCAGCCCGACAGTGCGTGACATCGAGGAATCTTCATTTGGAATTCCATAATCTATCATTGTTGAGGTGATGTGCTGTTTTTTATCAGGAAATTCTGCAATAAATTCATGATGAAGCACAAGCAGGTCTCTCTCTCCCGGTTCATAAGTCAATCTTTCATTGAGCGCATTGCAGAACACATCCATAGCTGTTCCTTTTTCCAATCCGATCTTTTCATTGCCGAGGAGTCCAAGCCATTCAACACGATATATTGGATTTGCATCGATTGAAATATCCCACTGTGCTGCAAGGTTCTCTTTTAAAGTTTTGTGAGTTTTGATCTTGATCAATTTCTCCATGAAATCAGCATAAGTCAAGCCACCTAGGTTATATTCCTTCTCGTCATCAAGAAGCCCGAGGTCAACGATCTTCTTCATAGTAACACACCAGCCGGGATAGCGAAGCGTACCGCGGAACATTGTTTTTGTATCTCTGATGCTGTATAAGTCAACATACGGAATAGAATTTCTATTTGGATATCCTTCGAGTTTCCCGAATTCGGGAATTTCTACTTCCCAGTGATGAGCAAACAGCTCCGGTCCGGTAACATCGATTATCTTACCGTCTTCAAGCCATTTAGATGCATTCTTGCCAGCCATGACAACTCCGCGAGGACTCCAAGAGAATTTGTATCCCCAGGGATTTGTGTTTGCTTCCGGTGCCGGAAGTCCACCGCAAAAGGATTTGAAACTCACGATCCTTCCGTTTTTCTCTTTGACTCCATCGATAACTCTCATTGCAGACATGTGATCGATTCCGGGATCTACGCCGATCTCGTTTAGAAGAAGCACATCTGCTTCACGCGCTTGGGCATCAAGCTCTCTCATTGCATCGCTCACATAGGATGTGGTGACCATATGTTTTCTATGCTTGATACAGAGTTTTGCCACTTTCACATGATAGGTATATGGCAGCAAACTTACAGAAAGGTCGTGCTCGGAAACAAGCTTATCCAGCATATCATCATCTTTGACATTAAGCTCGACAGGAGTTCCGTTCGGATGACCTGCAACAAGTTTTTCTGCTTTGTTCACAGTCCGGCTCGCAACAGTTACCATAAAATCTTTTTGAGCAAGCAGATAGTTCACATGAGGTCTGGAAACAAGTCCAGCTCCCAGAATAAATACTTTTTTCATTGGAATATCCTTTCCTTAGGTTCCTTTTATTTTTAAGTGGTTCGATATACTAAACATAAAAAATCTGAATTTCCAATATCCAACTAACCCACTTAATTCTTCAAAGAGCCCCTCTATACTTTTAAAAATTTCTTGAGATAAGCATAGTCTTTTGTGAGTTTTCCATCATGTAAGATCAGAGCTCTCTTTAGTTCCGGAGGAAGTTCCATCACATCGATTTTTCCTGAGCTATGAGCGGCAAGAAGACGTGGAACAAAATTCACCAGCGCTTCACCGAATGAAGTTGATGCTTCTCCGGGAATCTCGCAGGGCAGATTATCACGAGCCACAACTATAACTCCATTGCCTTCGTTCCCGTCTATGATCTCGTCTGTAAGCGGGTCATATATAAAGGTCGGATTGTCCGGTTCTGTGATTTTGCCGGTGATCTCGATCGAACCCTCGATATCACAGCTTATGTCCCCTATCACCTTTAATTTAAGCTGATTGCCGCCTGCAGAAAGTATTTTCAAAGATTCTTTTGTGACGAGTTTCGGACTGCCGAGTGACCAATAAATACAGTTCATAAGAATGGTGAGGTGAGGAATGTACTGAGCAAACTGAGATTTGTATTTTTCAGGATGTTGAAAGTAATCTTGCAACTCAAACTTCGTGGATGCATCTTTGGGCTCAACAATATCTTTTTCTTTGAATACAACTTTGTAGAGATGGTTCTTAGAAATATTATTTTTCTTTTGCAGTGTAAGAAGTTTTTCTGGTGTAATTTCAATAAATGGGAAACAATCCAGAATCTCCTGCGCGCCTTTGGACACATTGCCGTAGCCGGTAAATCCCACTACGAGAGGACAGATATCATCAGGAAGTCCTCTTTCAGAAACCTCTTTTCCGATCTTGCGCAAAGCTTCCTTTGTCTCTTCCATTGAATCATATTCATAAGCTTTCCGGACTCTTTCAAAAGGAGTATATAAACCCTCAAATTTGAGCCGTTGACCAAAAGCCCATAACGAATCGATCATACCTGCCAAACCCGCGTGTCTTCCGAAAAATATCAATCTCTGACCTTTTTCATTCTTTATCTTTTCATAATCTATAAGATTACATTTCAAGTCCATCAGACGCTGGAGCATCGGCATATTGTATAGTTGCCCTTTGATAACATGCGAAAAGAAAACATAGGTTTTTGCCGGCAGGAAAAATGATGACGGCATTTCTTTTACGCCAAACACGACCGTACATTCCGAAAGATCTTCCTGAACGATGGCACCGGCTTCTTTATATGCATCATCAGAAAAGATGCGTATCGATGAAGGTTGAAGCACGGTTTGGATATTATACTTTTCTTTTAAAAGTTTGATATGCTCGGGAATGAGCGCTACTCTTCGTTCCCACTTGCTCTTATCTTCTCTGCGTATTCCTATCTTCATATTCAAATCTCGTCAAACACTGTCTTTATTCGTGCGAGTGAATCCCGAAGCTGATCTTCTGTGATGACGAGAGGCGGTGCAAAACGAATAATATGTTCATGAGTTGGTTTGGCAAGAATGCCTTTATCTTTTAGCTTCAAGCATACTTTCCAGGCATCGATGTCGTCTTTAGGTTTGATAACAACCGCATTGAGCAGTCCTTTTCCTCGTACGGCCTTGATCAGAGGAGAATCGATTGCTTCAAGCCCGGCACGGAATATTCTTCCGAGTCTTTCGGCATTTTCAGTAAGTTTTTCATCTCTGATAACTTTCAGCGCAGCTGTCGCTACAGCACAGGCAAGAGGAAATCCGCCAAAGGTAGAGCCGTGCTCGCCAGGTTTGATCGTGAGCATAATATCTCTACTGGAAAGTACTGCTGATACTGGAAGCACTCCACCTGAAATTGCCTTTCCAAGAATCAGCACATCGGGTTTGACATCTTCATAATCACAGGCAAGTAAACGACCTGTTCGTCCGATACCGGTCTGCACCTCGTCGGCGATAAAAAGCACATTGTATTTCTTACAGATGTCATAGCATTTTTTGACATATCCTTCAGCCGGCACAAATACACCTGCTTCTCCTTGAATTGGTTCCACGATAAAGGCGCACACTTCGTCACCTTGCTCATGCAACACTTTTTCAAGGGCTTCAGTGTCATTATATGGCAGGACCATCTCGAAGCCGAAATATTCAGTGATGAACTTTTCATACTCTCCGAGTTTGTTATTAAAAAATGCACGTGATGTTAATGTTAAAATTTCTGCCTGGTTTATAAGTGCATCGATAATTTTGGAATGACAATGCCCCTGATTAACAGCAGAGTAGGCGGACAGGAAATCATAATATTTATTTCCTTCGGGATCCCATACAAATGGACCCTCTCCCTTTGCGATCACAACTGGAAGGGGATGATAATTATGGGCTCCGTATGTTTCTTCGAGTTCCATTGCTTTTTTGCTTGAAATATTTCCAAATTCAAGTTTTTCAGCCATGAGTCCTCCGATAATATTTTGTTCTTTTCTGTGGGTGGTTTTTGGAATGTCAAGGATAGTGATTACTTCTCACATGATGTATTATTTTACCACGAAAAGCACGAA
>MVCT01000113.1 GCA_002049945.1 Candidatus Cloacimonas sp. 4484_140 | reverse complement strand
ACTTCTACCCAGACTTCTTCTTCGTCTCCACCTGTAGGCAGATTTCCGACATTCCACGTAATAGTATGTTCCTGCTGATCATAAACACCGTCAGAGCTCATATTATGCATTGATACATGCTGATCCGAAGGGAGCCAATCTGTAATGAGCACATCATCTAATTGATAGTTAAGTAAATTCCTGAAAGAAATAGTATAGCGCATGATCTTGTTTGGCGAAATCCATGTGAAGACGCCATCATCTTTCTGCACATCAAAGGGATTGTAGCCGATATCTTGATCCGGTACGCATATTCCGGAAGGATAAACTATCTCCTCATCTTCAAGTTCATAAAGCACCTCAAGTAGGTCATCGAGTACAAGAATTTTATTCATACCTGACGTTGTACTCAAAGACGCAAATAAATTTCCTGTAAGCTTATCTAATGCTAATTTCACGACATAACTGTCTTCTGCAAGTGCATAAGATCGAACTGCTGAGGATTTGAGATCATATTGAAGGATTTTTGACCCATAGCTGTTATTTGCAACATAAAGATACTTTCCATCATCGACAGTAAGAGAGGTTGGTTTCAGGTCGACCTCCACACTACCGGAATGTTGAAATTTATTATCAGTATCCATTATAGGCATCAAATAATAATGAACATATTTTTGAGAGCTGTCTGCCACATAAAGTAAATTATTTTTCTTATCGATTGCAATATCCTGACCGCTCATGATATTATCGAGTTCAACATAATATGGTGCAAGGGAATGTGAAAGAGTAAACGTAGTGTCATTATCATACCAAATATAAGGATACAGCTTATTCGTATTCCTTTCCAGGGCATAAAGAGTGTTCGCCACATAATCATATTTGATGCTTGCGGGATTCGATATCTCCCCCATCTCTGCAAACCCTCTACTCGTGAGCAATGGTGCATTTACTATTTCAATGATATTACTATTTCTGAATGAAATAAATAGAAGCTCGTTTTCCGGCTCTACGCAAATATCATACGCACCGGTTCCATGGCTTGGAATGTTCAGAATTTCTTGTTTTTGAATGCCCTCGTGCTGAAGATCATATGAAATAATGACCGTACTTGGCGCTCCGTACATATTGCCGATCGCAAACATTGATTTAGCTGAAACATTAAAAGTAAGAAGCAGGAAACATATCATAAAAAGCACAAATAATTTTTTCATGTTTTTTCTCCTGACAAAAATTTAATTCATCTTATCGTATTTATTTTTGAACTGCTTAATGCTTGTATATATCGCTTTGGCAGCTCTTTCCTGAAAATTCTTAGAAAGCAGTTTTTTCTCTTCATATTTATTTGATAAATAAGCAACTTCGACCAGTATAGCAGGCATAAATGCACCTCGGAGCACATAGAAATTTGCTTGACGCACGCCATTATTTTTTGTGGAGAGTGTATTGACAAGCTGTTTCTGGCACATTTCTGAAAGTTCACTGCTCTCATTAAGATATTCTGTTTGGCGCATATCATAAAGGATAAAATCAAGATCGGTATATCGAGCAATACTCTCCTGGTCTTCAAATTTGATAACTTCATTTTCCATTGCCTCGACAGCTCGCGCTTCATGAGTTTGTGCAGTGGAAAGAAAATATACTTCAGAGCCATTTGCCTTAGTGTTATAAGCTGCATTACAGTGTATGCTCACAAAAATATCTGCCTTGTTTTCATTAGCAAAATCAGTTCTTTCGCCCAGCGAGACAAACCTGTCATCATGTCGTGTAAGAAGCACTTTTACATCGAGATTTTTTTCGAGATAAGCTTTCACTTTCTTTGCAATATTCAACACAATATCCTTTTCTTTCAGTCCGAGAATTCGTCCTACAGCACCGGGATCCTTCCCACCATGCCCCGGATCGAGTACAATTGTCTTTATAAGATATTGCTGCATTGAGGGAAAATTAATAATGATCGATCCGTCATCTAATACAACTTCTTCAGGAAAAAATTTAACTGCACAAAGATTCAGAAAATATTCCGGCACATAAAAGGATCCATTTATAACCTGAATATCATTGTGAAGATTGTAGCTATGCTTTCCAAAATGCACCCAGTTATTGAAAAAGGAAAACTCACATTTTTTTTCAAAAATTAAAAGATCAATGGTTTGTGATTTCTGATCTGCCTTAATAGAACCATCAAAGATGCGCTCGAGATCATAGAGATTTATAAAATTCCTGCCTTCGATCTCCATAACCGGCAGATGGTCCTTTCGGGTAGAATTTAGGTAAGACACTGCATATTCTTTTGCCCACAGTTGAGAGCCAAAAAGCAACAACAAAACTATTATCAAATATCTTTTAATTTTCATGTTAGATTAATATGATGTCTTTTTATTTGAACAATTTTTGTCAATTTATTATTGACACTTCAGCAAAGGTTTCAGGAAATGTTCGTATGAAAAAATCAATTTATGTCATCGATGGTTCAGCCATAATATATCGTTCTTATTTTGCTTTCAAGAACCGACCACTCGTCAATTCCAGGGGCGAAAACACAAGCGCTATCTTCGGTTTTTTACGTACAATTATCTCATTGCTTGAGCGTTTTGAGCCGGAATATTTTGTGATAACTTTTGATGAACGAGAGCCAACATTCCGCCATAAAATCTACAAAGAATACAAAGCAACACGTGATAAAATGCCCGAAGATCTTGTCGAGCAGTTAGCACCGATTTTGGAGATGGTTAAGCTATCACACATTGCAAAACTATCCAAATCCGGGTACGAAGCAGATGACATAATTGCTACTCTGGCAGAGCGTTACGAGAATGAACACGATATTGTGATCGTTTCAACAGATAAAGACTTGTATCAGCTTGTAGATGACAATGTGAAATTGAAATTATCGATCATGCTAATGAAATAACTTCTGAGAAAATCAAAGACAATATCACTGAATATGCTGATCGGGGACGGCTTTCCAAAGAACTTGTAATTCTCGATAAAAACGTTCCCGTCGATCTTAACATTGACTCCATGAAAACACCGGATATTTTTTCTGATGCATTAAAAGACTTCTGTATTCGCTATGAAATGTACGCTTTCATGAAATATTTTGATGGTGAGGTAGAGCAGCCCAAAAAGAAAGAATTTTCTTATGAGATCGTGGATAATGAGAGATCATTCTCCGCACTTTTAACTTTGCTGAAAGATACTACATTTATCGCTGTTGACCTCGAAACTGATTCCCGCAATCCAATTAACGGACGTATTGTGGGCATTTCCTTTTGCATAAATGATGACAAATCATATTACATTCCTATCGGACATATCTTTGGAAAGCAGCTCAATAAAAGCAAAGTGCTAACTGATCTTAAACCAATTTTAGAGAATTCTTCAAGAAAATTTATCGGGCATAATATCAAATTTGATTACATGGTATTTCAAAATGAAGGCATCGAAATTAGTACTCTTTATTTTGATACAATGATCGCATCTTATGTGCTTGCTCCTGAAGAACACCGCCACAATCTGAACGAAGTGAGCATGAAATATCTTCAACATCAAATGATACCCATTGTAGAAATAATTGGAAAAGGAAAGAATCAAATTCAATTTGGAGAAGCTGAGATAGAAAAAGCTGCCGAATACGCTGCAGAAGATGCATATATCACGTTTCTGCTCTGGGAAAAACTCAAACCACAGATCGATAAAGTCGAGCTCTCAAAACTCTTTTATGATATTGAGATGCCATTAGTTAAAGCCCTTGCACAAATGGAGATAAACGGCATTTATATCGACCTTGATCTTTTCAAAAAGATATCAAAAGAACTCGATCAAAAAATCGAAGAACTGAAAAATACTATCCATTACAAAACCGGAGAAAGCTTTAATGTTGATTCACCATCACAGCTTTCCGAAATACTTTTCGAAAAAATGGGAATGCCTGTCATCAAGCGAACAAAAACCGGTTATTCTACTGATATTGAGGTGCTTACAAAGTTAAGCAGAACATTTGAGCTTGCACAGGATATCATAAATTACAGGCAGTTAAAAAAATTGCAATCAACCTATATTAATGCATTTCCAAAACTAATCAATCGCAGAACCCATCGCATACATTCTTCCTTCAATCAGACTGTTACAGCAACAGGGCGGCTTTCCAGTTCCAATCCAAACTTGCAGAACATACCGATCAGAACTGAGATCGGCAGAGAGATGAGAAAAGGTTTTATTCCGCAAAAAAATGATCATCTTATCCTTTCTGCCGACTACTCACAGATCGAACTCCGAATTGTTGCGATGCTCTCAAAGGACGAAAGAATGATCGAGAACTTCAATAAAGGCGGAGACATACATTCACAAACTGCTGCCACTATCTTTGGAATCGAGGAAAAAGACGTCACGCCCGATCAGAGGAGACAGGCAAAAGTAATAAATTTCGGCATCATTTACGGTATGGGTGCATTCTCATTATCAGAAGATCTTCGTATATCTCGAGTAGAAGCACAGGAATTTATCGATAATTACTTTTCTTTTTACAAAGGTGTGTACAAATATCTTGAATCATCAAAAAAATTTGCTCATGATAAGGGATATGTTAAGACGATTTTCAACAGGCGAAGGTACCTTCCGGGCATCAATAGCAGGAACAGAAACATACAATCAAACGAAGAACGTATGGCAATAAATATGCCGATTCAGGGCACCGCAGCAGATATGATAAAAATCGCAATGAATGCACTTTATGATAAGATATTTAATAAAAAGGATGAGATAATGATGACCATCCAGGTGCATGATGAACTGGTCTTTGAAATCAGGAAGGATAAAGTAAATTTTTATCAAAAATTAATTAAACAAGAAATGGAGAATGTGCTTCCGGAAGAGTATGCTGGCATCGTTCCAATTAAGGTCGATATCGGCTACGGCAAGAGCTGGTATGACGCACATTGATGAGGTAACATGAATATAAAATTAAAATATGGAAGAGGATACAAAGAGTGTGAAATACCGGACAAAAATGTGTTAGGAATTCTTGAAATGGAACATATTGATGCACATACAAATCCTCAAAAGCTCATTCGTGAAAAACTGGAATCCCCTACTGGAAGTCCCTCCTTACGAGATTTGCTTGAAAAGAAAAATCCTGAAAATGTCGTCATTATTGTAAGCGACATCACTCGTCCCGGTCCATTCGCACTCATGCTGGAAACACTTCTCAAGGAGATGCTTTCTTATGAGATTCCCAGCAATAGAATTAAGGGTATTATTGCGAACGGCACTCATAGAAAAATGACAGAATCTGAGATGAGATATCATTATGGAGATTGGGCTGTTGATAACTTTTCAATTGAAAATCATGATTGCAGAGCGGATGATCTTGTAAACCTAGGAAAGATGGCTTCCGGCAATGAGCTTCTTATAAATAAAAAAGTTGCAAATGCCGACTTCCTAATCACTCTTGGTGTGATCAGTCCGCATTATTTTGCCGGTTTCAGCGGAGGAAGAAAATCAATTCTGCCTGGCATTTGCGGGTATGAGACCATTCGTCATAATCACTCAAATATTGTTCATGATTATGCAACGCTCGGTAATATTGAAAACAGCAATAAAATTCATCTTGAAATGGCTGAAGCCGCTGCAATAGTCGGCGTGGACTTCACTTTGCAAGCTGTTCTCAATCATAAGAAGAAGCTCGTTCAATGCTTTGCGGGTGCGCTCGATGACGCATTTTTTAAAGGAGTGAAATTCTTTATTGAACATAACTCTGTAAAATATTCTCAAAAAGCAGATGCGCTTATTGTATCTGTCGGCGGATATCCCAAAGATATAAATTTTTATCAATCTCAGAAAGCATTGAACAGTACATTTGAACTGGTAAAAGAAGGCGGTACTCTCATTCTTCTCGCTGAATGCCAGGAGAATATCGGACAGAATGAAATGGAAAAACAGCTACGAAATGCGAATTCTATCAATGAACTCCTTCTGATCGATCAAAAAGACATTCAAATCGGCGGACATCGTGCATTCGCTACAGGCAGATTACTGAAGGAAGTTGATATTCTTGTTGTGAGTTCAATGGATCCTGAACTTGTCAAAACAGTGCTTTTCAATCCCATAAATTCTATCGAAGATGGACTCGAATTCATTAAAGAAAAAGAAGGCGAAGATTACTCCTGCTACATTGTTCCCAATGGCGCTATGTTCTTTCCGTACAGCTTACAAAATTAAGGAATCTTATGTACAAAGTTATTGCTAAGAAATGTTCAAACTATGATATTCCCAAGATCAAAGATGTTTTGAATAGCATTTTCACTGAAACCGATTTCTATCCAACACTGAAATCAATTTCATCAGTACTTCTGAAACCCAATCTTCTGGGCGCCTATCCGCCGGACAGAGCCATCACGACCCATCCTAATCTTGTGGCAGCAGTTATCGAAATACTCAAAGATCACAAAATTGCGATCTCCCTCATGGATAATCCGGGCGGAACTGTGAGCGCGATGAAAGCATATCAACTAACCGGAATGGAAAATCTTGCAAAGCTCTATGGAATTACCCTTATAAATCCGATCATGAACGGAATTTACACATATAATAAGAATACAAAATATACTGTGAACAAAGCTTTTATTGATGCTGAAGCTATCATCAACCTGGCAAAACTGAAAACGCACATGTACACGCTGTTCACTGGAGCAATAAAGAATTTCTACGGCATCATTCCGGGACTTGCAAAATCTAATCTACACCGGCTGGCGCCGAATCCAAAGAAATTTGCTGAATTCGTTGTCGATATTTACGAACTCATCAAAGACAAAGTTGT
>MVCT01000112.1 GCA_002049945.1 Candidatus Cloacimonas sp. 4484_140 | reverse complement strand
CCTGGAATGGATGGCAAAAGTGCCGTTTGGAATTCTATCACCGAAGCTTAGCAGCTCCATTTTGTGATGGTTTTTGCCAAATTTCCTCGAACGGTTCATTTCGCTTTTGCTTTCATAAGTTTTCTTTTCCATGTTTTCAGAACATTTATTATTCACGATCTTACATTAACGTAATGTGTGAAAAGAAAACGTATTTATCTGTCAAGAAATTGGTGATGTGGGTGATCTCCATCTATCCTAACCAAATATTCTCTTTTTCCGTTCTTTTAATAAATTAAGATATTTATCCTTCATGGAATTTGAAAGAAAACTTATCTTGATCAGATCGATCCATTCAGGAAAGCAATTATACAATGAATCAACTAATTCGACTACTTTTTTTCCAGGAATCTCCATCCGCTCTTTGCCAAAGCGCTCGATGAAATCTTTACGATTTAGATTTCTTTTTTTCCCTGCAAGAGGTAAAGCGATTTCCTCCTTTGGTTTCTCAATCACAATAGACGTGTTCAGAAGGTCATAAGCCGGACTCAATTCGACTTTGCCATTCCTTGTAATAAGTGAAAAATTCTTCAGATGCATATCTTCATTCCCGATTAAGAAGTTGAAAAGAGTACGTTTAAAGAGTTTTATTTTTTCCAAAATCGGGAAAGTAGTATATGTATCAATAATAGAAATAACCTTTTCCATACTCGACTTATACTTAGTTCTTCTTGTTGCTTGAGATAATTGTGCAAAATCTTCCAGGGCAAGTTTATCTGTATGTCCCTTACGATCAAAACGACGAATCACATAGTTCAGAATATTATCTTTTGAGTAGATAAGACCATGCCAAGGAACTTCGATGCCGCATATCGCTGCCATTTTCATAGAAAGGTCTTCATTCTCGGGGAGTTCAGGATATAATTCGTTCTGGGGCTTTAGGATGAATTTACCTTTCATATCAACAATTTCAAACTGCTGATCTTTGACACTCAACTTCATACTAAATTTTGGCTGCACACCCTGAATGGACATCTTTCCTGCTCTTCGAATATACTCCTGACGAATTTCAGAAAGCGTTAACGGCAGATCGATGAGCGTATGTAATTTCGGAGAGAGAGAATGTAAACCCTCGAGCGAATACTTCCCCGACTTGATCTTTGCATAGGTTATTGGACATCTCATGTCTTTATCTCCCTCACAGTTACTGCTCCTACAAGGTCATTTCCCAAGATCAGTAATTGCCCGAAATAATCATCTGCATCGATTTTGAATTTTTTTAAAAGTACTTCCAGCATTATCCCTTCCGGCAGTAAACCATCAAAAAAAGGAGGAAAGTGTGAAAAGACATATTCTTCTTTTTTTATAGGAAGTGCGGAAATTTAATGTAATATTCAATATTTTACATATATTAATTAACGTTTTTACTCGAAAATTATTATTACCATTCTCGATATCAAAGACTGCTGTTTTGCCAATTCCAGCTAAATCTGCAAGTTGCTTTTGTGTGATTCCTGCCTGCTTTCGATGAAACCGAACGATCCTGCCAATTTTATTTAACATGAGATTTCTCCATTAATTTACCGCTTTTCCGTCAAATATGGTCTATATTGGAAAGCAATTGTAAAACATGTCAAGTATTTACTGTTTTTCCAGTATAACTTTGACTATTTCTATAGCAAATATAGATTGGGTACTATTATTACCGGAATATCAGTATTTATTTCACGATTCCTAAAAAACATCTATATTTTTGAAATAAGTTCAATTATTTTATCAGCTTTCTCTTCCCATGTTTTAAAAGAGCTTATGCCCACATCCCATGAATCCAAACCCTTGCCTACGATAAAATTCATTTTATAGAAATCGCTTCGTTTTGGTTCGATGTACACACTACCCCTCGACTGATCTACAAGAATCCACCTGCCGTACAGATATAGTTCCACAACGCAATGACCGCTGTTTTTCGGATTAAGTTTACTGATGCCTACCACATACTTTGCCGGAATTCCCACTGCTCTACAAAATGTTGTAAAAATGAGTGCATCATCATGACATCCAGTACTCAACGCTTCTTTTAAAACTTCAGAGATATTTCTCGTGGCAAAAATTTGCAGCACTTTATCCTGATCAGTGCATCTTTTCAGGTTTTTGTTCATCCAATTAAGAATGCTCATGATCTTTTCAAAATCACTACCTTTAAATTCAGAAACGATCTCATTCACATGCTTTGTGATCTTACTTTGTTCTCCATTCTCCAACCATCTTTTAATATTCTCAGACATTAATATGCTCTCTTGTTTTATTTTTGGATTATCATATTTAGTTCACAGTTGCAATTAGAATTCAGCACACATGACGTCAATCTTTTTGAAACTTGATATTTGAAACTGGAAATTTGAAACTTTCGAACATTCTAACTTTCAAACCTTTAAACATTGAAAAAACGTATTCATTGACACTCAGAATCGCTATATTTCAAATGTCGCAAACAAAGTTAATTTCGGAGGTTTTTCTATGAAAGCATTGGTCCTTTGTGCAGGAAAAGGAACGCGCCTGCAGCCACTTACATACTCAATGCCAAAACATATTTTACCTTTGGCAAACGTGCCTATTGTGTTTCATATCATTAAAAAACTGGTGAATCTAGGCATAACTGAGATCGGACTGATTGTTGGCTATATGCAGGAACAAATACGAGAAACGGTCGGTGACGGCTCGCAACTCGGGGCAAAGATCACGTACATTGTACAGGATAAACCAAAGGGACTTGCCCATGCAGTAAAAATGGGACAGGATTTTGTGGGAAATGATTCTTTTATGGTCTTTCTCGGTGATAATATTTTTGAAGACGACCTCACAAATCTTGTGCGCAGGTATAATGAAGAAAAGCCCTCATGCATAATAAATTTGAAAGCAGTGGATGATCCGCAACGTTTCGGGGTCGCAATTCTTGATGGAGATAGGATAATAAAAGTCGTAGAAAAACCAAAAGAACCTCTGTCAAATCTGGCGCTTGCAGGTGTATATATTTTTGATAAAGATTTATTTCAGGCGATAGATGAGCTCGAACCTTCCTGGCGAAATGAGTACGAAATCACCGATGCGATACAGGGACTTATAGATAAAGATTTGATAGTCAAAGGCGAAATACTTCATGGCAAATGGCTGGATACAGGCAAATCGATGGATATTATCGATGCGAACATGTATCTGTGCAGCAAACTCAATGGCTGGCACATTGCTGGTGAAAGCGATCTTGATGAGGATTCCATTCTGGACGGAACATTTTATATTGGAAGAGGTTCTAAAATGAGAAACTGCACTATAAAAGGACCGGTGATCATCGGTGATAATTGCGAGATCGAGAACGCCACACTTCTTCCTAATACGTGCATTGGAAACGGCTCTGAAATAAGAAATGTTAATATTGAAAATTCCATAATCATGGAAAATACCATAATACGGAATATAAAAGGCAAAATCGTCGAAAGTATCATTGGAAAAAATGTAGAATTGAGCTCGATTGATCTGAAGAATGACTGTGCTCTTCTTCTTGGATCTGATGATAAAATACTGGGTACGATGTAAAAATAATATGAACCAAGAAATCCGCGAAAGACGCGATAAATTTGATGAAATTAATAAATTATCTTTCTGAAAACTTTTTCGTGCTTTTCGCCTGCCCTGTAAGGAGGAACGACTGTATCAGGGTGTTTTTCGCCTGCCTCGGCGTAGTGTAACGAAGACGGGTGGTTAAAATTATTGGAGAAATAAAATGAACATTATAGTTTGTATAAAGCAGGTTCCGGATACTACTGATATTAAGATAAATCCGAAAGACAATACACTTATTCGTGAAGGTGTGGAAAGCATTATCAACCCATTTGATATGTACGCATTGGAAGAAGCATTGCGCATTAAAGAAGCTCATGGTGGTACTGTGACTGTCATCAGTATGGGACCTCCTCAGGTAGAAAATGCTTTGCGCGAAGCACTGGCGATAGGAGCTGATAATGCAATTCTTATTTCCGATAAAAAGTTTGCCGGCTCGGACACTCTGGCAACAAGTTATACGCTTTCCGCTGCGATACGAAAACTCGACGATTATGATATAATTCTGTTTGGCAAACAAGCAATTGACGGAGATACGGCACAGGTCGGACCGGGCGTGGCACGTCATCTTGATATCCCGCAGATCGCTTTTGTGAAAGAGATTGATTCTATAGAAGACGGAAAGATCGTAGCTCATAGAATGATGGAGGATGGCTTTGATGTGGTTGAATCACAACTCCCGATCGTGCTTACTGTTGTTAAAGATATTAATGAACCGCGCCTGCCCTCTTTGCGAACAAAAATGAAAGCAAAAAAAGCTGAAATACCGGTTTGGACATTTGATGATCTACATCTTGATGAGGCGAGAGTTGGACTTAATGGTTCTCCCACAAGTGTTGAGAAAATTTATACTCCAACATTGGAAAAGAAAACTATGATGCTCGAAGGTGAGCCCGAAGAAGTTGCGAAAAAACTCGCAGAATATCTGAAAGAGCTATGCTAAGAACTGCTGCAGTTATTCCCTGTTCAAAATTCCATAAATAGGATAAACCCCAGTTAAATAGAAAAAAATGATTTAACAGGGTGAACCGAAACCAAAAAGAATTCACCATCCGTCTTCATTTCATTACGCCGAGGCAGGCAGAGAGCACCGAGAAAGATAATAATAATTATTGTTACAATCTCTGCTTGAGTTAATATTTTGCTAACACTAAACTTTCCTGGACTTCATCAGTTAGCAGGCAATGGAGTTCAGAGAATGCGAAAATACTGGATTCCCTCTTTCGAGGGAATGACATTTTTGTTTTTATTAGTGGTAAAAATCACGCGTCAGTCGTGAAGAAAACTACTCAGGAACAGAGAATAATAGAACACAAATTAACAATGATGATGCAGATTTACCCCTTGAAATCCTGCAAAGCAGGAACAGCAAAGCTATTATTTAACAGTGTGAACACTGATTTAGAAAAAAAAGAATAAAATAAATTAAATTCTATTGAAAACTTGAGACATGTCGCAGAGCATGTCTTAAGTTGTAATGTGCCAACGAATTACTTATCACAAGCTCTCCGACTTGTGACAAGAAATTCCAAAATGAGAATACATTTAAATACAAAATATTTATCTGCGAGGATTAGTTCAATCTGCTTGGATCTGCGCGCTATTAATTTATTAATGGACTTCATCCATTATTTTTAATATGGAATTCGTAGAAGGTGAGAATACTGGATTCCAGATACCCAATCAAGTTGGGCATGGTCGAGAATAACATA
>MVCT01000111.1 GCA_002049945.1 Candidatus Cloacimonas sp. 4484_140 | reverse complement strand
AAATACACAGACAGCGAAAGCACCCAGCAGATAACCGTCAGGAAAACCAGCCATTCCAGGAACTGATTCAGCCAGAATGCAGGTCGGACCTCGGGCACAGAAAGAGAAGTGCCTGTTGCATATCCCAGCATCTTGGGAATAAAAAGGAACGCTGCAAAAGCCAGCACGGTAATTCCGCCGGGAATGATCATCCATTTTGATATTTTTCTCTGTTTATCAAATATGAATATTAGGGTAAACAACAAAACAACAAGCAATCCACTGCGGAAAAAAGTCAGGGCTACAGGAACATGGATGCTCATGTTGTTCATCGGGAAAACACCCACCAAACCGCAAAAGATGCAGGAAACAACTCCAACCGCAGAAGCAATATAAGAATAGAATTTCTTGATGTATAAGCCCAGTCCAATCATGAATAATGCACAAAGCAGACCGCCAATAATGAGCCCGATGTTAAAAACTCCGGCATATTCAGAAACTCCTCTTTGCCCGAGCTCTGAAATGAAATGGTTGAACGGTGAATAACCCTCCTCCTGGGTGCCGTGATATAAAAGTGCAGTAATTACTGAACCCAGAATTATTAAGCAACCGCCGACTAAACCGGTAACATAAGTAAATTTCTTAATATCAATTTTCATTTCATCCTTCTTTCGAATCGGATTCTAATTTTTTACTCGTTATGGTGTCAATAAATTTTGGTTTCTCGTCAACTATTTGTCGACTCCTAAGGAACTTGTGACGAGGAGTCGAGTATAAGAAATGGGGCTGGAATCCTCGTTCTTTAGTATTTTATTTCTAATATTCGTGTTTTTTTGGCAAAAAAAAGAAAACTGAATGGAAATTAGCCACAAAGGCATGAAGAACAAAAAGAAGAGAGAGAAAACTTATTGAACTTTGTGGCTTTGTGTCTTTGTGGCAAAATTTTTGGGGTATGCAAAATCATGAAATCATTACTTGACAACTATAAATTAAAAAAATCTCTTTTTGAAAATTATTAAGGAGTCAAAATGCCTGAACATGAAGCAACCCGATCTAAAAGAAAATTTAGCCCTATTGACGAATCGGGAATAATGAGCAGTGGATCTGCAATTCTTACAGTTGGTTTTATCATAACACTAGTCTCTGTTCTCGCTGATATCATTGGATATGGTACTTTTGACGAATTCGGAGTGCTTCAAATTTTGGGCACCGTTGCAGGCGGGGCACTTATTATACTGGGAATTATAATCAAAGTTGGAAAAAAAATTTGGTATGGATAATTGATTTCGGTTTTAAAGATCACTCACAAAAAATTTATCTTTATTAACTCAAGTTTCACAGGATGGTAATTACTAAAAAAATCATATTTGACCTTTTATAATACTCTTGTATAACTTCAGTCATTTTATAATTGAAAAAGGTGTCATCCTCGAGGAGGGAGTTTTAACTCACGACGAAGGATCTCCCAAAGGGGTAAATTAACGTTTTTGCGAGATTCTTCGCTGCGCTCAAGAATGACAGGATTAATAAAACTCAATCACTTTCAAACTAAAAATTTGCAACCTTCTAACCTTATAAACATATTTATTTTACAGGAAAGGATTCTCCTTCTTTCTGTTCTTCCGGTGGAAATGAAAGGTGGGACTGCACAATGTACCACTTCCCCTCGATGAATTCGAGCACTGCAGTATAGCGTGTAATCATGAATTCGAGCACTGCAGTATAGCGTGTAATCAGCTTATGCTCTTTTCCTTTGACAGTAACCTTAGCAAAATGGTTCAAAAAAACCCAGGCAACATTACCTGAAGAATCAGCAGTGAAATTCTTGATTTCAATTTCTACCTTTTCAGACTGTGCAAAATCTCTCTCCAATCCCTTACGATATTCTTCAAGTGTATCAAACACCTCTTCTTTGCCTGTTCCAATTATCAGGATCTCACGGTTTTTTGGGTGGTAAGAGAACATCTTATCAATATCTCTCTGCTCGTAAGCCATCCAATACCCCTCCATAATATCTTCAAGTCCTCTATGGAATGCATGCTGTTCTTTCATAGCAAACTCCCGAATGTATTATTTTATATTTCTTTTTTATGATAATTGTATAGTCGGTCTAGTCAGTCAAGAATTAAGCAGACAAATAGCACGATACAATTCTGTGAATTCGCATACAATATTGAATTTTATTACAAGTTTTTTCTTAAGATGATTTTACCTTTGTCGTCAAGACCTATTTTATCGTACTTCAAACTGGTAAGAAGATGTTGCATTCCTTTAAATTTTTCCATCGTTTTGACTTGCACAGAAGTATATCCTTTAATTTTTGCAGTTGATTCAAATTGTTTTATAAGCTGTCTGCCAAAGCCCTTTCTGCGAAATTCCGGCAGCACGCCCATTATCCAGTTGTAGTACACTTTTTCATCGAGATTGTAGGCAACGAGAAATCCGGCAGGTTTGCTATTATCCTGAATTACAAAGAGATCGTGATCTTTTCCCTCGATCCTTTCACGGATTTCATGTTCTGTGGTTTTGTGAGTGAACTCGGGAAATTTTGTAATAATTTCAGGGATCTGCAAAATATTTTCATCTCTTTTAATTCTATTCATATAGGAAAAATAAATTCAAATCAAATTTCTTTCAAGTTTTAAAAATAAAAAAATAATTCGGAAACCCCGAAATCATTAGAAAGATTTCATTGACACAAACTCCCGACCCTCTCTTTCTTTGAAAAAAATCTTTATGGAGAAGGATTAATGGACAAATTACTGCTCCTTGGTGATGAAGCCCTTGCTCAAGGTGCTCTTGATGCAGGCATTTCCGGCGCCTATGGCTACCCCGGCACACCCTCAACCGAAATCTTCGAATATGTTCAGCACAGCAAAGAAGCTGCGCAGCGGAATGTACATCGTACATGGTCTGCGAACGAAAAAACAGCAATGGAAGAAGCCCTCGGTATGTCATACACAGGCAAACGCGCTTTAGTAACTATGAAGCATGTGGGACTCAATGTTGCTGCTGACCCGTTTGTGAACTCCGCCATAACCGGAGCGAACGGAGGACTCATCGTAGCAGTTGCTGACGATCCTTCCATGCACTCATCTCAAAACGAACAGGATTCTCGTCATTATGGCAGATTCGCACTTGTTCCTGTTTTCGAACCTTCAAATCAGCAGGAGGCATATAACATGACGTTTGATGCCTTCGCTCTTTCAGAAAAATACGAAACCCCTGTCATTATGCGGCTTGTCACCCGACTTTCGCACTCTCGCGCAGGTATTGTTCGCACGAATCAACTCAAAGAAAACAAGATCAATCTTCCGGCAAATCCAAACCAGTTCATGCTGCTTCCGGCTTTTGCACGGATAAATTACAAAAATCTTATTGAAAAACAAAAATTTCTGGAAAAGGAATCGGAAAACTCAAAATACAATGTGTATCATGACGGAAAAGACAAATCACTCGGCATTATCACCTGCGGGCTCGGTTATAATTATGTGAAGGAAAACCACGTTGAAGCAGAATGCGAATATCCTATTCTGAAAATTTGCCAGTATCCGCTTCCAAGAAAACTTATTACGAAAATCGTCGATGAATGTGATGAAATCCTTATTGTAGAAGATGGAATGCCTGTTGTCGAAGAATGGCTGCGCGGATACTTAGATAATTGCCTGAAGATCAAAGGGCGCATGGATGGAACACTTCCCCGATATGGTGAGCTCGATCCTGCAAGGCTCCGCACCGCACTTGATCTCGAACCATATCCAATAAAAGAAGTGCCAACAATCGTGAAAGGACGTCCGCCCGAACTATGCAAGGGTTGTCCGCACAGAGATACTTATTATGCACTGAATGAAGCTATGAAAGAATACGAACCCGGACATGTTTTCTCTGATATCGGATGCTACACACTTGGGTTCCTTCCGCCCTTCAATGCGATCAATAGCTGCGTTGATATGGGTGCATCAATTTCCATGGCTGTGGGTGCTGCGGATTCTGGATTGTTCCCTTCTATCGCAGTTATCGGCGACTCTACCTTTGGCCATTCCGGCATGACACCGCTTCTCGATGCAGTTAATTCAAAATCGAATATTGTTGCCTTCATTCTTGATAACAGTATTGTTGCAATGACCGGAATGCAGGATTCCGCAGTAACCGGAAGAGTAGAAGATATTTGTCTTGGCATTGGTGTGGATAAAGAGCATCTTCGCGTTATCAATCCTATGAAAAGTCATCACGAAGAAAATGTTAAGATCATAAAAGACGAGATAAATTATAATGGCGTTTCAGTTATTATTCCTCGCCGTCCATGTATTCACATTGTAGCAAAACTCAGGAAACAGAAGTAGAGGGAGATCATCATGAAAAAAGATATAATACTTGCAGGCGTAGGCGGACAGGGCATTCTATCCATCGCAACCATCATTGGCTTTGCAGTTGTGAAAACAGATCTCTATCTCAAACAAGCAGAAATGCACGGCATGTCGCAACGCGGTGGAGCAGTGGAATCCCATCTTCGCATTTCCGACAAAGAAATCCACTCCGACCTCGTTCCTCATGGTCGCTCAGATATGATCATTTCATTGGAGCCGATGGAATCGCTTCGCTATTTTCCCTACCTTAAACACGAGGGTTGGCTTATCACGAATATCACTCCATTTGTGAATATTCCAAATTATCCTGAAATGGAACATCTTCTCAAAGAGATAAAAGGGCACAAAAACAGCATTGCGATCGATGGTGATGCCATCGCTAAGGAAATCGGTTCTCCCCGTTCTATGAATATGGTCATGCTTGGTGCCTCAGCGCCTTTCCTTGAAATTCCTTTTGAAATGCTTGAGGATGGCATTCGGGCAGTTTTTGGACGCAAGGGTGAAGACATAGTGAAAAAAAATCTCGATGCGCTGAATCGAGGAAGAGACTTTGCAGAAAAGCATATAAAGAAATAATTTATGAATAATCGTAAAAATCTTGTAACCCGGCTTAAGCAGTTCATTCATCATGAAAACCTGATCGAGCAAGGCGACAAATTGCTAATCGGAGTATCCGGCGGTATTGATTCCACTGTACTATTGTATTTGCTGAAGAAAATCACGGCTGAGTTCAAGCTCACGACTCTTGCTGCTCATGTCAATTACAATCTTCGTGGCGACGAATCTAAAGAGAATGAGCGATTCGTGAAAAATCTTTGCTACAAATGGGGCATCCCGCTCATAGTTCATAATGTTACGATTACGGATGAATCGAATATTGAGAATGCTGCACGAAAGATACGCTACGGCATTTTCAGAGATCTTTTAAGAAAATATAACTTCAATAAGATCGCTGTCGGGCACAATATGAATGATCAGGCAGAGACCTTTTTGCTCCATCTTTTCCGAGGAAGTGGATTCACCGGTTTGAAAGGTATGCTTCCAAAGGGTCGAAGTATCATTCGTCCCATGCTGAGCTTCAAGCGTGAAGAGATCGCTACTTTTGCAGAGAAAAATAATATCAAATTTTCCTTTGATTCGTCCAATGACGACAACCCCACAGTGATCAATAAGATCTATGACAGCTCTCATATCTTTCAGAAGACCGATATTTTTTTACAGACCCATAGCAAAGACATTTTTAAAGAGGTCGTGCACCAAATTGGCAAAGCAGAATACATCGTGCTGCTGAACAAACTCAAACAAAGTGAAGTGCTTTATTTCTATGTATTCAGAAGGATATTCGGTTTCCTTACCGGCTCAGAATCGGATTTTTATTCTGCACATCTCTCTGAAATTTA
>MVCT01000110.1 GCA_002049945.1 Candidatus Cloacimonas sp. 4484_140 | reverse complement strand
TTCTACACCGTAGGTGTTGAATGTTTATAACCGGATGCGTAAGCGTCTGGTATATGAAAAAAAGTAAAAGAGCGCCATCGGTGCGATATGTTATGGAAAATATTATGTTATAATATCAACCTTCGCTTGGAAGTTGTAATTGACTTAACAGTAGGATTAAAGTTAACAGTTTTTCTAAAAGAGATTTTCTACGAAGATTTCTATGCAATCCCTTTAGCCATGCACTATCCTAAGAATCTTATTTGTACTTTTGGAGGTATGCTTATTCTTTTTTTATGAAAATTGACAATCAATTGAGAATTTAAATGCATTCGAATTAAAGAATAAAAAAATAGGAGAATAAATAATGAAAAAAATGATCAATTTATGCCTTATTCTTGGTATTGTAATAGCACTTGTTTCATGTGAAAATACTAATAAAGCAGCTAAACAAAATTTCTGGATCGATAACTATTTTCAGCAGGATTGTGTGATAACTCCTCAGCCAGGAGATTCTGTCATAAAAGCACGAGTTGATGGAAAATGGGGAGAATTTCAGCTTGTTGAATTTCCTGATAAATTCATGGAATGGGATGTAGAGAAACGGATCGAAACGCTTGATAGATTTTTGCAAATGAAGCCACCCGAACTTGCTGGACCGCATAATGGAATTGTTGCCACTTACGGATGTAAAAGAGAGGATTCGCAGTTCAAGCTGAATAATGCAGTCAAGGGAATGGGATTTCTGCCCAAAGCAGAGAAGCTTCCCGAACTCATCCAATTAATGGAAAATACTAACGATTCGTCTTTTATTAAAAAACTGGAAATACTTAGATATTTTTATACTAATATTGATTCTCTCTTCGACTTAGACCGTCAGGTTTCCCTGGAATTATACTCAATTCCTGAATTTGAGACTCAGACCTTTCTCAATCAGATGACCGATCCCTCATCAATAATTGTTTTTCTGGATATTCCTTCTTTTAAACTGAAGACTATTGCACGTCTGCTTCATCCTGATGATCCTGATCTAACAGAATATGAGAAACTTGTTGTGCGTTATATTAATGAGGTGCACAGTTATTTTCATGGGCAATTTCCCAGAGATTATCCTGCAGTGATATATTTTGTTTCTGAAATTTACGATAATTCTCCCGGCAGAAAAGATGCTATGGGGAGAAGGATTGTGCCTTAAGTTTAATCAGAAATAAAGAAGGCTCGATAATACATCGAGCCTTCGTAGTATATATAGAGTAAATTTATTTTTCGATCACTTTAACATAGATCTCGGACTTCAACTCATCGATCCATTCATTGATGGCTTTTTGCTGTTTTTGCTGATATACGATCTGCTCTAATTGGGCTGCTATTTCGTCATATGAGTATGGGCGGGGTTCAGAGTATCCAATATTTTTGAAGATATAATATGTATCATCAATTTCAAGGATTTCTGTAAATTCACCTTCCTGAAGATCTTTTATGTATGTGCCGATCTGTGGTATTTGAGCTAATTGATCGACAGGATATTCGTCAATAACAACTTCTTCATCAATTTCCTCAGTCGGAGTTGAATACTCTATTGCACACTCCATGAAATCAGCACCATTTTGTAGTTTTTGATATACTTCATCTATAAGTTGGGTTATCTTTTCTTTATCGCTATCCGATATTGCTGCTTCTATCAGAATATGGCGTGCTTTGATCTCACCATCACGTTTGTCATCAACTCTGATTAGATGGTAGCCGAATTCAGTAAGTACCGGTTCACTGACTTCACCGATCTCAAGAGCGAAGGCAGCTTCCTCAAATTCAGGAACCATTTGTCCACGTGAGAAGTATCCGAGATCACCACCCTGCGCAGCGGAAGGGCAATCTGAGTATTTGCGAGCAAGTTCCTCAAAATCAGCACCTTTATTCAACTCCTCCTGGATATCTTCTATCTCCTGTAATGCCTGATCGAGAGTCTCACTACCCATAGCCGGTTTGATAGCTATTTCTGCGATCTTAACCATTTTGGGTCTATCAGGAAAGCTGTCCATGTTGGTTTCATAATAATTTCTCTTTTCGTATTCGGACACATCGATCTTCGAAAAAACTTCCTGCTGAAGTAATTTGTCTCGTACAACCTGTTTGGCGATCTGGCTTCTGTAACGATCCTTTAATCCATCTACTGTTAGCCCTTCGTTTTGAAGTACTTTCAGGAAATCCTGATAGGTGGGAAACTGCGCAATGATATTTTTCATGACACGCTCGAGTTGCATTTGAATCTCGCCATCAGATGCAGTGATATCATCACGCTCTGCCTTCTCTATAATGAGTTTTTCTTCAATAAGCAATCTGAGAATGTTTTCTCTTGTAATATTTTCACCAAGGGCAGCAGATGCTTTCAGTTCTTCATAATTGGTCTCAACTTCGGATTTGAGAATGATCTGATTGCCGACTATCGCTGCTATGCCGTCCACTTGATCTGCATGAAGCATACTTCCAATGGCCAAGATAATGATAAATAAGAGGGTTTGTAAAAATTTCATATTATTCCTAATAAATTTTAACTTTGTAACTGATTTCCAGACTATCTAATGAATTAGCCAAAAATTCTTCCCGCTTGATTTCCAGAAGCTCTATAAGAAGGGAGTCGCTTATTTCCTGAAAAGGAATTGGAGATCTTTCCTCCTGAACATCAAGCAATTGCACTATTTTTAGCTTTGATTCGTCATCAATAATACGAATATGCCACTTCTTCATGCCGGAAACAAAATCCCAGAATGCGGGTGTGACTTCATTCTTCGTGATAGTTCTAACAAGATAATTAGAGCCGGTGTTTTTTGCAACTGTGTAGAACGCTTCACCTTCATGAAAAAGTTTAATTGCTGAATCGGCAATAGCCCAGGTTGGCACTATGAATTGCTGGATTTTGTATAATGTTCTATCTTTCAAGAAATCATTTCTATGTAGATTATAGTAATCCAGAACTTCATCACGAGATACAAAAATATCCTTGAGTTTATCTGCAAGGATTTCATTCGCAAGAAGTGTTCTTTTTGCATATTTGATATTGAATTTCACTTCGGGCTTTTTGTCCAGACCAAGCTTCTCCGCTTCCTGGGCAAGAAGAGTTATCTCAATCCAATCATTGATTATCTTGTTTTTTTCTTCGTTAGTTGCTTTGAGCCATTCTTCTTCTGTGAAAAGTGAGCGGAATTCGTGCTCATAAAGTTTTTCCTTGTTCACTTCAGCAACGACAATGCCCTTCTTATTTTCCTCTTTATTGCACTGGAGGATCAATAATATAAGAATCAGGCACAGTAAAAGACTACATATTTTCTTCATATTTTTCAACTGTTATGTTATATTCATCGATAACATTTGTGAACCAATCCTGGTACTTTTTATTCGTCAGTTCAAGACTGATATCGTAATGAACTTCGGAGATCGGTTGCTGTATGCCGTCCATAATAAATTCGCCTTTGTGAGCATCATAGTAATTCTGAATGTCATCTTCGCTCACCTGAATTGCAGGACTGATCACATCCTTATACACCTGCTGAACAACATAATCATCCCAGTTCTTGTCGAATTCCTGAGACTGGGCATCCCACTGGGAGATGAAATTCATTGATGATTCGTAATTATCGTCGAGTGCGGTTCTGTGCAGGAATTCCTGCAAAGCGATCTGCTTTGAGATATCCTTGTAATCGAGATAATCAAGATTTTCTCTCTGCTCTGTGGTAAGGAAGAAATTAAAGTATTTTTTCAGTGTTCCGTAAAGCAGCTTCATATTTCCTTTTGTGGCGACAATAAGCTCATCGGTGGCATTGGATTCTGAGGCAAGTCCCTTTTCCAAATTTGTATCATTGATTATGATATTTTCTTTGAAAGTTTTAAGGTAATCATTAAGATATAAGTCTTCTTTTTCGTTTGATGATGTAATATCCGTGTTTTGTAAGCACAGGTTGCGTAAATGCATTGGTCTCTGGGACGCTGCTGTCATAGGGCAAAATATTCCGCAGGACTTCAAGTTTGATCAATTCCGCTTTGTTATTGGGAGTACGATACGCCTTGTCTGTATATTTTTTTTGCAGTCTCTCAAAATCAGCGCCCTTTTCAAGCTTACCATATGCTTCGTATATCTCTTTTTCTGCTTTTGCAGTATCATCTTGAACAGGGATGAATATCGTCCTGATCTTTACATATGGATTTTCCTCCACATATTCAATGAGTTCATCTTCAGACATCGAGGTTTTGGATTTGGCAATATCCTCGAGCATAGTGTTTATCAGCAGTTCTTTCTTAACCTCTTTCTTTTGCCATTCAAAATCTTTTTTGAAACCGGTCTCATTAACCATTCCTGTGTTTTGTGCGTAAATCTGAGCAACTTCATTATTGATAAGTTGGTCGAGAATGAGACCTGCATCTTCCTGGGTAACCTGCAATCCATACATTGAGGCTGTTCTTTCAATGTCTGAAAGAAAAATTTCATTATCATTTACTTTTGCAAGGAGTACATCTGTATCCTTTCGTATAAAATTGTTAATGATGATGAGCGCAGCAGCAACGATGACGATGATTATGAGAATAATTTTTGTAGATTTTTTCATTCAAATCCTTCTTATGTTAGATCAGATTTTATCTTACCTAATATTTTAATTATTTGAATGCAAACGTCAAAGTTCACCTTGAAGCTGTCAATTTTATTGTGGAACATCTTGACTGTGATTTTTGCTCCTTTTGTTATGCTGAATTGGACATCATGTGAAATATTTTTCATGATATCCTCAATCCTGTTTTTTGTAAGCACTGTTGAATCGACTTCTACCGTTATCTTTCTTTTTCCGATGTAAACCGCTGAGATAGAAGTATTTGCCAGCCAGTAGGACACATGATAGTATTGGAAAACATATTCTGCAACTTGGGGGAGAGGACCAAAACGGTCACGCATCTCTTCCTGTAAGGACTGGAATTCAGCTTCATCTTCAGCATTATTCAAGCGTTTGTAAAAATCAAGACGGATCGCATCATCCTCGATATAGGTTTCGGGTAGGGAAAAAGGGATTTCGCACTGAATTTTTATATGATATCTTTCCACATCAAAAATATCTCTATCCTCACCTCGTTTTATCTTATCGATGGCTCGTTTCAAAAGCTGGTTGTAGAAGTTCATACCGATCGTGTTCATGATGCCATGCTGTTTTTTACCGAGTATATTTCCTGCACCACGAATTTCAAGGTCCCGCATCGCTATATGCAATCCCGAGCCGAGTACCTCATGTTGTTCAATGGTTCTAAGGCGCTCATCGGCAGTTTTAGTGATTTTTTTAGGCACGATGAGATAAGCGTATGCCTGATGGTCGGATCGCCCAACCCGACCACGCAGTTGGTAAAGTTGCGCAAGCCCGAATTTGTCAGCACGGTTTATGATTATTGTATTTACATTGGGAATATCAATGCCTGATTCAATAATTGTGGTGCATATAAGCACATCAAATTGGTGATGATAAAAATCCATCATGACCTGTTCGAGTTCCCTTGCGGACATCTGTGCATGAGCAACTCGGAAGTCCACGTCCTTTATCAAGCCGCTCAGTTTTTCTTCCATACCATAAATGGTTTCAACTCTATTATGAAGGAAGAAGACCTGCCCCTGCCTGTCGATCTCCCGACGTATTGAAGTGATGATCATATCTTCATTATATTCGATCACAGCAGTTCGCACAGGAAGCCGATTTTCCGGAGGTGTATTCATGATAGTCATGTCCTTCACACCCGTAAGCGCCATGTTCAGCGTTCTCGGGATCGGTGTCGCAGACAGCATGAGCACATCCACATTATGCTTGAGGGCTTTCAATCTCTCTTTATGCCGAACTCCGAATCGCTGTTCCTCATCAATAATAATAAGCCCAAGTTCTTTGAATTCAATATCCCCTGAAAGTAAACGATGTGTACCGATTATTATATCAGCTTCACCATATTTGATCCTATCTATGATAACTTTTTGTTGTGTTGGTATGACGAATCTGCTCAACATTTCTATTTGAACCGGGTAATCCTTCAATCGCTCCGAAAAAGTCACATAATGCTGCTCTGCAAGAATAGTGGTTGGAACGAGAAAAGCGACCTGTTTGCTGTCCATCACTGCTTTGAAGGCAGCACGGATCGCTACTTCAGTTTTTCCAAATCCCACATCCCCACAGATGAGACGTTCCATGGGAATTGCAGTCTCCATATCTGCCTTGACATCTTCAGTGGCTTTTATCTGATCTGGTGTATCTTCGTAAATGAAAGAGGATTCTACATCTTTTTGCCATTCGGTATCTCTGGAAAAGGCATATCCTTTCGCAATTTTTCTCTGGGCATAAAGATAGAGGAGGTCGGCAGCAATTTGCTCAACATCCTTCTTAAGTTTCTTCTTTGTAGTTTCCCAGCGCGTACTGTCCAGCTTATGAAGCTCAGGTATGATCCCCTCTTGCGTGACGAATTTTGCAACCTGCTGAAGCTGGTCTGTGGGGACATATATCTTGTCATTATCCGCATACAAAAGCAGCAGACAGTCCATATTCCGTTCCTGAACTGAGATGTTCTCGATACCCTGGAAAATTCCGATACCGTAATCGATATGAACTATATAATCACCTGGTTTGAGTGCTTCGTAATCCGAAAGGGCTTCAGCTTTTTTAAAATGTGCGAATCTGCGTTTCTGTCTATACCTGTTAAAAATTTCATGATCTGTAAATACTGCAATCGCTGCATCTTCAAGAATAAAACCTTTCTGAAATACCCCGACATGGTAATGAATGTCTTCCTCATGATCAGAAAGCATTGTCTGCATGCGGTTGCTCTGGCTCTTATTATCAGATTGGATGAAAACAGAATAGCTTTTTTTCAGAAGTTGGTCGATATCATCTGTAAGTAGAGACAATTTGCTATTGTAGTTCATCTGAGTTTTGCAGGAAAATTCTATATATGAAGTTACGGCTTTTATATCAGCTTGCGTGAGATGAAGTGTCTGAAATGGTTTTATATCAAGATCAGTTTGTTTTTTGAAAAGGGCACAAGGTTCCGGAACAAGCTCTGGCTTAATATGCGAGATCTTTTTTTCATAATTCTCATGAACTTCTTCAAATAAATGTGCTTCTGCACCTGCAAATTTTTCTTCATTATCAAAAGCTAAGATACAATTCTCTGAATTAAAGTAGTATAGAAAAGAGGATGTTTCCTTAAGCAACAATGAAATATCATGCTCGATTCCTTCATAAAAGCCATGTTCGGCGATTCGATTCTGAAGACGTTCAGGAATGCCTGTCTTAAGGTGTTCCAGCGAGAGTTCACGTATTGGCTGTGCAGTTATTTCAGTTAGATCTTCCCTTAATGAAAGCTGGGATGTCAGATCGAATTCACGAATAGAAGTTATTTCATCACCCCAAAATTCCAATCTGAGGGGGTTCTCATATTGAGGTGAGAAAATATCAAGGATACCGCCACGTTTACTTATCTCGCCGGCTTGCGTGATCTGCGATGTGTTCTGGTAGCCGGCAGAAACAAGATGTGATAGTATCGAGTCTATATTGTATTCTTTATCTTTTTCAAGAGTAAGAAGAAGTTTTTTGTATATTTGCGGCTGACTGATGGCTCGAAGTAATTCTCTTAATGAAACAACATAAATGCCTGTTTTTCCTGAAACTGCTGCGGAAAACGTATTGCTTCGTTCGAGTTGAACTGTTTTTCTTGGAGAGAATTGTTCGTATGGAAGAAGTTCGTAACCAGAGAGATGAAATATTCTATCCTTTCCCAGAAGTACTTCAAGATCATCACATGAGTGTTGTGCAATGGAATCATTTTCGGTGATAAGCAAAATGGATTTTTCAGAATTGCTGAAAACATGGCTAAGTGCAAGAGCTTTTGCCGAGCTATTCAATCCGGAGAGACGGAGCTTCTGTGCCGTGTTTACCGATTGAAGCAATCTCGAGAATTGGCTTGAGCGTTTGAGATACGTTTTTAATGTTTTATAAAACATACATGAATTTTGTTTGATTTAGTTTACATTTTTAGATGAACGAAATTTCCAACCGGTATTATTTATCCGCAAGTTTTCTGATAGAATGATAAAAAAAGTGTGTGAAAAGGTTGACATAATAATGAAGGG
>MVCT01000109.1 GCA_002049945.1 Candidatus Cloacimonas sp. 4484_140 | reverse complement strand
CTTCCCCATCGGGAATAATTTATTAAAGCTTGATTTTAGGGTTCTGTATAAATATTCTCCCAGCTAATGTAGCCGGATTTTGCTTTATACCAATCGGTATAAGTAGTACCTCCGCTTTCAGCCCATTCCGCAAAATGATTGAAACCATCAATAATGGGAATAGTTTCTTTCATATAAACACAGCTTTCTGCAATATACACACCCCACGGCAGACCATTACTTGTTCTGTAATAAATACCTGCTGCAGGATTGGATACATCATCTCCAGTACCGAATAACGCAGTATTCATTGAGTCAGTTGGAGGATAATTTGCAAGATGGATCTCATGAGTTCTATCATCATTGACATAAATAAAAGAATTATAGGGGGGATCATAAATAGGATTATTCTTATCATTATTCCAGGCAACCCAAGCAGGATCATTTACATTCACATATTGGACAGGAATATGTACTGTAAATTCAACAGGATTGAAATACGTCATCGATTCATCCGTATTTGTCCAGGTGCCCGCGGGTGACCCAAGGGCTTGATGAACATCAAAAATGAAAATAATAGTATTGTTATCCTGCTCAACTTCAAGACCTTGAGGTAACGTTGTAGTTACTGCTCCATCAATATAACATAGATCCGGTAATTGCACGGCATAGGAAATTTTATAGCTTGCACCAGTCGCTCGAATTTTGAATTTTGCTTCAATTTCAAAGATTCTATAGAACCATCTATGTAAAGGAGGAACATAAATCCACGACCATCGGTTGTATTTCTCTATCCAGTTCGCATCTATTACCAGATCATTCAGGTCATAATCACCTGTGTATGGCCAGCGATCCTCAAACATGATAGTTCCATATTTGTTTTTCGCTGGATAATAACAGTAAATGTAGAAACATTTCGATGGAGAATTATTATCTTTGGAAAGTGTGAAAGTATCAATGATCTCGCCCTCTGTAGTAGAAGTTTTGTTAATAGTAAGCTTCTTTATGTATTCACCCGATTGAAGATAAACATGACTCCTGTAAGATGGCAATGAGATAAAATCTTCATACATTCCTGTGGAGTCTGTCATGGTCGCAACGACCATTCCATCCAGAAGCAGGGTGTCCTTTGGGGATTTGCTATCCCCATCATATTCGAGGAACAGGTTGAAGTCAGTCTCAATGGGTCCTGTAATTTCAACTGTAACCATACGTGTAGTATTAAAAGCGAAATTGGGGTCGATATCAAGATCATGCATATTCTTATGTTTGTCCTTATTCCACCAGGAACAACTCACAAGAACAGCCATAAGCACAACGACTATGAAAAAATTCTTTTTCATATCTGCCCTCTTTCAAAATTTTGATAATGTATTTTATTATGGGATTATTTTTTTTGTCAACAAATTTGACACTTTTCTTGACTTGAAAATCTTATTGTGTAAGGTTTTATGTAAAAATGTATTATATTTGATTCATGAGGTTCGATAAATATGAATAAAAGAAATTATATTTTTTTAATAGTTTTTGTACTTCTTTCTTTGCTTCTTTTCTCTAGTTGTGCAAAGAAAAAACCTGACAGAGTTAAGGATCTGATTAATGATCTCGACTATGTAGATAAATTCATACAAATCGAAGCAGCCGAGGAGCTGGCAGAGCTGAAAGACCCGCGAGCGGTTGATCCATTAATTGCAATTTTATCGGATCCAAATGAAGAAGTTCGTACTGCCGGAGTTATTGCTCTTGGCAAGCTGAAAGATCCCCGTGCTATAATTCCACTCATTCAAATGTTCCGTGATGAAAGTGTTGGAGTGAGAAAAAATGCTGCAGCAGCACTACAAAATATGGGCTTCGAGACTATTGATCCTCTAATTGCATCCCTCACTGATCCTGACTGGCGGGTTCAGAAAAACGCTGCAGAAGCTCTCGGGAAAAAAGAAGAACCAAAAGCAGTTGTACCTCTTATCAACACACTTGCTGATAAAGATACAGAAGTTCGTCAGGCAGCAGTAAATGCTCTTGCTATGATCGGAGACCCGCGTGCGATCAAACCCCTTGAGCAACTATTGATTGTTGAAGTAAAATTACAGAATTGGGATATTGTTGAGGATATTCAAGACGCTCTGCAAGCCCTTGGACAAGCAGAAATTTATTATAAAGAAGGGGAATAATATCTAGTGCCATGTCAAGCTTCGATTGGAAATAATAATTGATTTTTGACATTCCTTTTGCTGAATATTTCACTGTGGGATGAGATTTCAAACTTTGTTAAAATTCAATTTACGTCATTTAACAATTGACTTATCACTCGGATAAATCCTGTAGGATAAGTATTCCAACAAGATAAACCGAAACCAAAAAGATTAGCAACGAACCAGTCTTCGCTACGCTTCAGTCTCCGTTTCACTACGCCCTGACAAGACGCCCCGGCAAGCAAAATCAAACAAAAAATATAAAAGTTCGTTGTTGTTAGTTCTTGCTTACTCCGTTGAATCTTTTTTTTATTTGCCTAACCTGGACAAGCCCCCAGTTAAATAGAAAAGAAAATTTAACAGGGCAGGCAGAACCAAAAATTTTGCCACAAAGACACAAAGCCACAAAGTTCACAAAGATGAAATAAAATATTTTGCCAAAAAAACAATAATATTAGAAATAAGATACTAAAAATTTGCATTGTAATCCTTGAGCATATTCGTTTCATTCAGTATAAAATACAGGAAGGATCTCCATGAAGGATAGATTAAAATTTTTCCGAGATTCTTCTTCACCCTGATAAATCAGGGATTCCTCAAGAATGACAACTTTTTATTGATTCGTTAAGAGTACTTGTCATTCCTACGCATTTAATCCCAATCAAAACCTTCCTTTTTTAAGAATGCCTGTGCCTGAATATCTCCCAAACGTGCAGCTTTCTTATAATATTCAATTTTTTTCCCTTTATTATCAACCTGATAATAGGCATCACCAAGTACGACAAGCGCATTCACCATCGTAGAATCCATTGAAACTGCTTTGAGAAGATACTCGATAGCTTTATTATAATTACCCATCTGAAAATACACAAATCCAGCATTATCATAAGCTTTCGGAAAATTCTTCTTAATATCTATTGAACGCAACAAATAGTCCAATGCCTTATCATTTTCTTTTTTAAACGCATAGACAGTACCCAGACTATACATTGCCATTGAATTTTTTGATTCCAGATCCAGCACGCTGGTGTACGCTTCGACAGATCTGTCATAATCCCCATTCATGAATTCCGTGTAGCCCTCTTTAAACAATGCTGCAATTGCTTCTCTTTTATTGGTGAACTCTCTGATATTTTGATCTTTGAATTTATCTTTTAGAAGAAAATCGAATTGGTTTGAAGAACTTTCAGTGGGAGTATAAGAGAAATCGTCGGATTGGATCCTGGTGGGTTTTACTTCATCCGGAAGGTTTCCAATATCTCCTGCATTTTTACCTGTTTTACCTAGCAGCTGTTCAAATTTTTGATACAATTCATTGGTATTGACTGTCTCATCTTCTTCAATAATTGGCTGTTGTATAGGATCTTCTGTAATAATAACTTCTTCTTTAACTGGCTCCTTAGTATCAATGCTTTCCTGAATCGGCGGTTTTGTTTCTTCCGTTGTGTACACAATAGTTGATTCTGTACCGTCATCATAGGTATGTGTATCAGAACCGATCACCACAAAATCATCTGATGAAGTAGTTATAGCAGTCTTGTCCGTAGAAAAAACCATATCTGACTGATATTCGTATCCAAGACTATTTGCGTAATTTATATGCTTGATACCTTTATCCATATCTCCTTGTAAGCCGTAAGTTACTCCCAATTTGTAATGGGCTTCCCCATAATTCGGCTTTAGCTTAATCGCGTTTTCAAACCAGGTAATAGCTTTGTCGAAATCGCGTTTCTTTGCATACATATTACCCATTCCATAACATGCATAGGCATTGTTCCCGTCGAGCTGTAACAATTTATTGAGGGTTGCTTCAGCTTTTTCAAACTCTCTCATTTCCGTATAAACACGTGCAAGATTGTAGTAACTATCCGTATAATTTGTCTGAACACTTATAGCCATCTCGTAGTCTTTTATGGCATCGTGCAATTGTCCAAGACTCTCATGCGCATTCCCAAGATTATTATACACCTGCGGCAATTCGGGTTTTATATTTTTTGCTTCATTGAAATGCTGGATAGCTGCTTCATGAGCCCCAAGAATACTCAAAATAATTCCCATATTATTATGTGCCTCAGCATTATTTGGATTTTTCTCGAGAGATTTCTCATACAAGGTCAAAGCTTCCTGATAACGCTTTAGCTGTTGAGCTTCTATTGCTTTCTTAAAATGATCGTAAGCAGAGCCGGTCAAGGGCTTGTTCGGAATAACATCTTTCTTTGTAAGTCAAATTCCGCATTGATATAGTACACATTATCTTCCCTGCTTTCTTCAATGACCTCATTCAGAGAAACAAGGGGTTTGAGCATCTCAACATTATAAGTAGAAAGTGTATCATTTCTATCTATTGTATTCCAGAGAGTAGTAAACTTGGCATAGGAAAATAATTCTTTTATCAATTGCGATTTCATATCCCCGATCGCTTTGACCTTTGCTTGCTCGCCGGTCATGTTTTCAGGTGCATAAAATGAGTTCTGACGCAGATAGGTTTTTGCATTTACTGCAATAGTTATCAGGCAAAAAAAACTAATCAGAATTACTAGTTTTTTCATAGGAACTATCTCCTTACTTCATACTGTTTATAAATAGATTTATTTACAAATCGACAAATCGCTGTCAATGAAAATATTGACGTAAATTATCAAAAACTTCAGTTCACAATAAAAGGAGTTAGCATGAAAGCAATAACATCAGACAATGCGCCCAAAGCAATAGGACCTTATTCGCAGGCAATTTTACACAATGGGATGCTCTTTATTTCCGGACAGCTCGGTGTTCATCCCGAAACAGGTATTTGGGGAGAAACCTTTGCAGAGCAGGCAAAACTTGTATTCGAAAATCTTCAGGCAATTCTTACTGAAGCAGGAATGGATTTCGGCAATGTAGTAAAAGTAAGTGTGTTCTTAAAGGATCTTGGACATTTTGAACTGCTCAATGATCTTTATAAAAAGTATTTTGTTCAACCTTATCCTGCACGAGAAGCATACCAGGTGGCAAAACTTCCAAAGGATGCAGAGGTAGAGATATCGCTTATTGCAATGAAGTAATTATTGACAGACTCAAATATATTCAGAAATTTTATTATCAATAAATTGTTGTTTTAGTGAATATCTATTTTTGATACTTTGAAAGGATCTTATGAATTCAGTACATAAATCGATCTTGATCGTCGAGGATCAGTTTTTAATACTTTCGTTCATAAAGAACATTCTCCGGGAAAAAGTGGATACCATTCACACTGCACTGAATGGCAAAGAAGGATTGGAGCTTTACAAAACTCATAAACCCGATATCGTCATTACTGATCTGCAAATGCCTGAAATGAATGGACTTGAAATGATACGACATATTCGAAAACTCGATCCTGAAACAAAAATTCTCATAACTTCGGCGTATTGTGACACAAAATATATGCTTGAAGCCATTGACATGGGAGTGAACGGATTTCACATAAAACCTATTGATAGTGATCATTTGCTCGATCAGATTGATACACTCATAAAACAACTCACTCTTGAAGAAAAAGCTCATGAGGAAGAAGAGAAATTCCGTGTACTCAGTTCTGCTGCGAGAGACGCCATTGTGATGATGGATATTAAGGGAATGATAACTTTCTGGAATCAAGGTGCCGAAAGGATATTTGGATACACACAAGAAGAAGTTATCGGAAAAGAACTTCATAGGTTTCTCGCTCCTGATTATTATTACGAAGATTATGAAAAAGCCATGCCACGCTTCATAGAAACAGGACGCGGAAAATTGGTTGGGAAAACAGTTGAATTAAAAGCTTTGAGAAAAAACAGAACTCCTATTACTATAGAACTGTCTTTGACAAGCGTGAAACTCCATGACGAATGGAACGCTCTAGGAATTATGCGCGATGTCACAGATAGAATTCTGGCAGAAAAGGAACTTATCAAAGCATACAAAAAGATGGATGTGCTTGCTCACACTGATCATCTCACCCAGCTTTCAAACCGTCTGGATATGATAGAAAAATTAAACTATGAATGCACTCGTTTTGAAAGATATGGCATACAATTTTCAATAGCAATTGGCGATCTGGACAATTTTAAAGAAATAAACGACACTTATGGACATCAAACAGGTGATGAAGTACTTAGCGAAATTGCTATATTACTGAAAAGTAATTTACGAAAACAGGATGTTGTCGGCAGATGGGGTGGAGAAGAGTTCATTCTAATGTACCCGAAAACAGACCTGAAGGGTGCAATGCTTGTGACGGAAAAGATCAGAAAAGCGTTAGAGGAATCAGTTTTTGAACACGATAAGAAAAAGATCAATACCACCATTACTTTTGGTGTGACTACCTATAATGGGAAATCGGATATTAACGAATGCATAAGAATTGCAGACGGCGCACTTTATGAGGGAAAAAAGAGTGGCAAAAATTGTGTCGTGGGTGCACCAAAACAAGGTAATAAATAATTGAAAGGAAGGCCGATGAAAAAATTATTTTTGATATTAATTGGATTTTTAATTTTTA
>MVCT01000108.1 GCA_002049945.1 Candidatus Cloacimonas sp. 4484_140 | reverse complement strand
TCCCTGTATGGACCTTCGTATTGAAGGTGATGCGATTGTAACTCCCCACGGGCGTGCTGAAGATATATTCTTCGGGTGGACGGGCTGTATTTCTGATAGAGTAAGTATGAAACTTGGATACAGATTTCTCGAAGGTGGTGTAGATAAAGACCCAGTGTATAACTACGCACAATTTCATCATATCGTGTTTGGATTGATGTTCAGAATATAATACTATTGTTCGAGTTGTCATGGACCATTCCATGACACAAAGTATCAGTCAGGGAGTGGTCCCTGACTGCTCAATCAAATTACTTATCACAAGCTCTTCGATCCGTCTCCGTTACACTACGCCGTGTCCGACTTGTGACAAGGTAATTACTATAACCAGAATTCCATTTTCTTTACCCACAGTGCTGTCCTGTCACGGTTTCTGAGAAAGTTATCCATCATAAATTCTCTATCAATTTCAATGTAATTGTCAAAAAAAATCTCATTGTTTATTACCACTTTTATCGGCAGAAATAATCTGCTTTCACGGCACCGGAAGGCTTGGAATAGATAATTGCATCATCATAAGTTGTGTCAGGGAACTGACCATATAACTTTATCTCTTCTTCGTTTCTTATCACAGTAAGACTAACAGAATCACCACGCTGTTTGAATGTTTTCAAGCTGTCCATATCACCCAAAGAGTGAATTGGAATGCCATCCATTTTTATGATAAGATCCCGTTCCTCAAGTCCCATCTGACGGGCAGGTGTTTCTCCTTCAACGAGATTATTAACCATAATTCCATCGTAATCAAAGTCGTCATCAGGATAAAAGCCGAAACTTATTCTGTCATTTGGAAGCTGAATTTGATATTCCTTATGCCAGGATTTCTTCTCCAAAGTGGAATCAATTTCAATGATCTCCAACCAATCACACTTACCATATTCAGGAGTCCATGCTTCCCAATATATTGAGGGATGAAAAATATCCCGCGGTTGCAACTTCATGTTGTTTATCATAATAGGAATTTCATACTCCGCATAATCAAATGCATGCCCGATTCCCCAGTACTCTTTGTATAGAATATCCGCTCCTGCTCCGAGTGCAAGTTCAATAATGAGACGCATTCGTGCTGCCGGGTAAAGTCCATCAAGATCAGTATTGATAACATTCACAGACCGATTTACCATATTAGGTAAATAAGTAGGTCTGTTTGTAACAATCGATCCAACAGAAAGAAATCCATTAAGGGGATACATCGAAGCAAAATCGTCTGGAGAAGTCATTGCGATAAAGAAAGAACCTGAGGCACCGTCTGAAAAACCTGTTAGAAATATCCTGTCATCATCGATGTTGTAATAAGTTTTAAGTGTTCTGATTTGAGTTTGAATATTTCTGACTCCTGCCATGTCCCACCATGAAGTATCAATATTTCCAAAAGGAAACAGAATGAGCCATTTATTCTTTTTTGCAAATGGAATAAAGGAGTTATCCTGAGGAAAGCCCTCATCTAATGGATAAAATTCCCTTGTGCTGACTCCGCCGTGCAGATTTACGATCATTGCAGTTTTTTGATGCGGATCATAATTTGAGGGGACAAAAAGCACGTAAGGCGCATTCAGCGTGTCGTTTATTTGATTGTAGTATGTAATGAACACACCTGTTGAATCCAGCTCTGGATAGGAATCCCAGTGTGTAAGGATCGTATAAAGTGAGTCATCGGAAATGGTGTCATCATTTGCAAATCGGTTGATCTCATCGAGCCATGCATGGTTTTGCCCGAAGATATTGGATGAGAGGGCAATAGTTAGAAGAATAATGGTAATTGTTGCGATTTTCTTCATGTTTCCCCTTTTTGTGCGGATTCTAAAATTTGATGAATATCCTTTAATTTGAAAGGGAAGCAATCTTTTCGACAGAGTCGCTTGAAGTCACAATAACTGCATGGTTTGCTGCCATACTCCCTTTCCCGAATATGAAACTCGCCTTTCATCACTTTTGTTCCATAAAGAAGAAAGATGTTCTTTGTGGCTTCTTTGAATTGACTGAGCGTTGTTTTTTTCTGGGTGATAATGAATAGCTCATTCTCTTCATATAAAGTAAGCTGCTTATCCTTTGATTTTGCAATATCTTTTAATGATTCGTAGAGAAATGCGATCTTGCTTTCAGGAAAATGTGATTTCATGACCAGAATGTATAAGAATGGCTGAATATCCCAGAACGATTCGATCTCGGTAGGACTGGGATTAAAGCCGGTTTTGTAATCTACGCCAAGTATTTCAGCTTGATCGTTTTTTTGGAAAATTCCATCTATCTTTCCTAGAAAGTGCAGTGTGACTTTTTTATTCTTGAGTGCATAGACAGTCCATGTGTCATTTATCCCGGATTCCAGCATACCAAAAACCTGCTCAAAATTAATGGGTGAATATTCTTTTAAATAATCGCTGTCAAATGTAAGAAGCTGTACCAGCAGATTGTCCTCTTTGCCGGAGCTAAGTCCGTCTGCATAGGGTGAATATACTCTTCTGACAAAAAGATCTTTATCAGTATCAACATGAAATTTATTAAGGGCATAGGAAAGGGATTCTGCAAGAAGATCGAGAGCTTTTGCAGTGCTTTCTTTTAATACCTGGAATCCGTTATTCTTTCCGAAATGCTCAAGCGCCTTATGAATGACATTTCCGACCTGTAATCTTTGCTCTGCATCTTCATCATAGGAAAGAGGTTTTAGATCAAGTACATCTTTGAAAAGATACTTCATCGGGCATTGGATGAGTGTGTTCATATCACTTGAAGAAAAGGTGAAAGTGGATTTTTCATCAGTCTTCACCAAACCTTTATAAGAACCCATAGCATCGGTTTGATATTCATTATGACGCTTCAAAACGGGCAGGATCGGGTTTTCAATTATATGATCATAATAGGTAAGATAATGCTGGCGAGCAGTGATCGGTTCTGCGGATTGATCTTTAATTTCATTCGTTTGTGTAAATGTTTCCAATAAGGTTGATGGATTGAGAACATTTCCGTCCCCGTCCCGTTCGGCGCAGGAGTAGTAAAGCTCAGAATCAAGTTCCTGCCAGTGATTGAGGAGCATCACACTTTTTTCCCAATTATATGCCGGAATAGATGAAGCAAAGGGATTACTTTTTGGGGGAACCGGGAAGTAGTTTTCTGATAATCCGGCAATGAAAAGGTTCACATCATTAAGTTCAAGCGTATCCATAAATCCAATGATCTCAATACCTTTTTGTCCTCTTCGAGAAGGGATATCCTGATTTTTCAGAGCTTTTTTTATATCTTTTAGGAGGTTGTCAGGTTTAAACTTGAGCCCAATATCACGATAAATACCCACAGTCTTTTCTATACATTTTTGAATGTAGAGATAGGATTCCTGCAAGATTTCATTCTGTTCTATCTTTGTACTGATACCAGTCGCATTAATTAAATTATCAATTCTCTCAGGAAGTGAAGTGCCTGATAAATTGATTGCTATATCTTTTATATTGCTGATCAAATCTGTAATATGATGAATAACTTCAGAATAGTTTTTAATATCTTTGATTTCGGTTATATCACTAAAATAGTGAATTCCATTTTTTCTCAAATGTGCATCGAGTTCGAAAATGTCCCCTTCAGTATTAAAAAGAGGATGAAGCACAAGAGAGGATACTGTATTCCATGTAAGTCTTTCTGGCGAGAGCATGATTGTGAGCAGAGAGATCATAAAATTAGTGAGGGGGTTATCAATCAATCTGTTACATGCAATAGAACGATAAGGAATTCCATAAGAAGGAAAGATTTTTTGTATCACTGGAAGATAGGCATCCATACTGGATACAGCCACCTTTATTTTAGAGATGCTTCGACCATTATTTATCAAGCGGTGTATCTGTCCGGCAATCGAATCAATCTCGGTTTCGATAGAGTAATATTGAGTATAGCAGGGTTTGGACTCAATCTCTTTTTGTGTAACAGAATTCCATATATTTGGAGTAATATCAAAAGTGGAGTTTATCTTAAAAGATTCAAAATTATTAATAAAACAGAATTTCTCAACGTGCTTTGATAACTGTGATACTACTTCATATTCAAGAGGACTTTCTTTATAAAATCCGTTAAGAATAACCGTTTTACCCTCAAAGAAATTTTGAAGATCCTTATTTAGAATTTCATAATTATAGTGATAATGCATTTTTTGTCGGAGTTGTTCATATTTAGAGTGAATTTTCTTAAAATCTTCACCACCTCTAAATTTTTGCCTCCAGAGCGTAAATTCTCGAAATGCCTCAGAAAGCAATTCTGCTGTTCCCTCATTCAGAGGAACCCCTTCAGTAGCTTTTTTTACAAGCAATGTGCCACATTCAGGAGTTATTGTTTTTCCCTGTGCAGAAAGCATCATTAGAAGATTGTTGAGTGTAGTGATTTGAATATTTGGAGTAAGGAGTTTTCTCTTTGCAAGTGCCTGCACCATTCTCTTAGATTGATAGCTGGTTGGATTAAGAATTAATATGCGATCAAGAAAATCCAGTTTGCTCAGGATATTTTCGGATATAGATATATCCTCAAGTTCGGAGAGCACAAAGGGATGCTGTTCACCTGGAAATATCTTTAAAAAGTATTCATCCTCCCATTTTACTTCACGAAGTTCATTAATTGAAGAATAGTAAATAAATGCCTGCGCATCAATGTTGTAGAGCTGTTTCACCATCCATTGATAGGTCTGAAGCTGGATCTCATATATGTGATGAGCACGAATTGTTTTATCGGTTTTGAAATCAACTAAATACCATTTGTTGTCCTTCTTATAGAGCAGATCTAAGATTCCATTTACTTCAATATAGAGTTCTCCATTATCCAGCCATCCAATAACCGGCAGCTCATGAAAAAGCTCCTGAAAGCTCATAGAATGTATGTGTTGATAAATAACACTGGAAAGAAAGTTGGATATATGCGACTGTAATTGCGATTCGATTTCATCAAAGTTGATTTCAGGGAACTTATTTTCAATATGATTTGAAACCTCTTTTTTATGAACAGAGAAATCCCACCAATGATTGGCAATGACCGAATGAAAGATCGAACCAAACGCAAGTGTAAAGTTAAGCGTGTTCTCGTTCCCAAGCCCCCTAGTATTCTCGTTCCCAAGCCCTTCAGTATTCTCGTTCCCA